>DASYGC010000029.1:0-20096 GCA_036000225.1 Ktedonobacterales bacterium
CAGGAGCTCCAGGCCATCCATCACTGGCATCTGCAGGTCGAGCAGAACGATCACGCGAGTGGGGTAGGCACAGAGCCAGTCGAGCGCGGCCTGCCCGTTGGGCGCTTCAGCCACCGCGTAGCCGCCCTCCTCCTCCAGCACGGCGCGGATGGCGGCGCGGATACTGGGATCGTCGTCTACCACCAGTATTTGTGTTGCGTGATGATTCAGCATGCCCCGTCTCCCTACCCCCCGTACCCATGTGGCGCTAAGCCGCATCTGCTGAGTCTCTCGCAAGAAGATGGCCAGGACCAGAAGCGCTCGATTGGATCAAGGTGGATCCGGCGCTCATTCAGATCGTCCAGCCGACCGCGTACTCACCGCCGCTGCCTGCGTAGTACTGGTGCGATGACCCCGCGCGGCAACTGGCGCGTGAGAGCGGGGACATGTTGGCACGTTTCTTGCGTTGATGCGGAAGAAGCGGACAGCGGCAGAGCCACAGGATGCGGCAAGGACGCGAGGCTGCCGATCCGGGCGCAGTCGGTCTCACCGGTGAGCGCCGAGGCAGTGGAGGAGGACTACCATGCGCATTCTCGGACATCTGGTCTCGACGACATTTCATGCGCTGGGGCGCATGCTGGTCGCTGGTGTGTTGTGCGCGGCGCTGGCCGCTGGTGTGACCCTGCTGGTGGCCTATACCGTCACCCGGCAGTGGCCGCCAACACCACTCACTGAAGCGGCGGCCATCGCCCTCGCGGTGCTGGCGGCGTATGCCAGTGGGCTGACCGTGCTGTTTAGCGCATCGGTCAGGGCGCTCGTCGGCGCGGCGCGCGCCGTTGAAAAAGAGGCGGTCGCGCCAATCAAAGCCGTCGAGCACGAACTCGAGGGGCAAGCGCGCTGACGCCGTGAGGACGTAGGTCGTTACCCATCATTGCGGCGATCGCCGCGGAAAGCGAGCATCATCATCATGTGGAACATTCTGGCATGGATCGTTGTGGGTGGTATTGCCGGCTGGCTGGCCAGTCTGGTCGTCCGGGGTACTGGATTGGGCATCATCGGCGACATCGTGGTAGGGATCGTCGGCGCCTTTATCGGCGGCTTTGTGATCTCACTGCTGTTGCCCGGGACCTTCGCATTCACCGGATTTAACTTCGGCAGCCTGGTGATCGCGTTCATCGGCGCGGTCATCCTGCTGTTCATCGTGCGCCTGGTGAGGGGGCGCAGAGCGACGAGCAGAGCGTGAGGTCCAGACCCCGATTCCTCTGAACGGTTGGCACGTGCTGTGTCAGGCGAACGATCAGCAGCGCTCGCTCGCGGGTGCGGGCGGGCGCTGCCGATCGAGGACCATCGAGAAGGAGTAATCCATGCTGTCACAACGAAGCGCGCATTACTGGCTCTGGTTCTTACTGTTCGGTGTAGTTTCCGCCCTGGTTGCATGGACGCAGAAGCAGGGGCTGAATGTCGAATCCATCTGGCTGCTCGTCACGGGTTTTCTCGGCCTGCTATTTGGCTCGCGTCTGCTCTCGCGTGGCTTCGCGCGGCCCTACGATCTGATCATTGGGCTGCTGTTCACCCTGGTGGGGCTGCTGGGAGTGCTGCACAACCTCAACATCAATCTGGTGTCCAACGGCGCGTCCTTGCCACGCGGTGCGGTTGATGCCGGGAGTATTCTGGGGTTGAGTTTGACCTTGCCCTATGCGCTGATCCATGCGGTGTTGGGCCTGACTTCGTTGAACCACGGACTCAAGGCCAAGGCGGCCTCCCAGACGGTGACGGTTGGCGCCACCTCGGCTGCCGCGTAGACGCGCGGATCGCGTGGCACTCGTCTGACGGTCGCGGTCCTCTATGTGTTTGAAACTCACCCTTCGCGCCATCGCGGGCAGCAGCGGCCAGTGCGCTGGTCGCCGCTGCTCGGGGATCTCATACCAAGTTCCCATGATGGGTTACGCATCACGAGGCCCAGAGCGCACACCCGTGCGCGACTACGAGAGAACGGGACGCGGTGCGCACACCTGTGCGCGACGACGAAACGCTACAGATCATCCGAACGTGATACGGCTAGGTCCTCTATACGCTGAAGGAGCGGATCAATGGATATGCAAACGCAGTCGCAGCTGACTCAGACCGTCTCCGGCAAGCCGGGAGCGCGTGGTCCTCGTTTCGCCCGACGAACGCTGATCGCCGCCGCCGCGACCGCTGGGGTCTGTGGCGCGGCGGTGGTGGCCGCGCCCTACATCGTGCCCTACGCGGAGGAGCGCCTCAAAGAGGCCGCGCTGGCCTCGGCGCTGGGCGAGTTGCGCCAGATCGAGGGCATCTCGCTCGAAGCGGCGCTGCGGGCGGCTGAACTCACCCGCGCGGCGGTCAGCCTGATCGTATTGCCGGTGGCGCAACTGGTGGCTATGCTGGGCAGCAGCGCGCTAAATGCGCTGCTCGTCGCGCTCGACGCCGCGCATAATGCGCTGAGCTTCATCCATGTCTCAACCGTCCCGCTCGACGCGCTGCACACCGTGGTGGCGTCATGGCAAACGGGTATCACCGCGTTGCCCATCACGCTGGACGCCTATCTCAACACCGACATTACCAGCGCCGAGTCGTACCTGCGCGCGCTCGAGCGCATGATGGCGCAACACACCTCAAACACTGGCGGCTAAGCAGCGCTCGTTGGTTAGTGTGGTTTGTCGGACTGCGGCGCCATCGCACCATTCTGGCCCAGGTGTTCGACACGGCTGGCCAGCAGCGCATCGCTGGCGCCATCTTTGTGGCCGGTTACCCGCAGCTGATCGCCAGTGGTGACGCTGGAGAGGGCGCCCCAGAGGTCGCGCGGCTGCCCGGTACCATCATCCAGGACGGTGTGGGGATCGACCATGATCTGAACCGTGCGCCCATTCTTGACCCGCGACCCGGTGATCGAATCGCTCCCCACCGCGACGACGTTGATGCGCCACTGTTTCCGCTTGCCATACGACGCGTCGTCGTGCTTGCCGCTTTGCTTGTCATGATGATTGCCAGTGTGTTTGCTCGCGTGTTTGCCGCCGTGCTTGCCGCCGTGCTTGCCATTCTTGAGCGTATGGTCCTGGTCGCCGTTCGATTGTGGTGTGACGGGACGCAGCGCGACGCTGGTGGCGCTGTCGGCCTGGCGGCTGGGCGTGAACAACTCACCGCTGTACGTGCGCGGCACCAACATGGTGACGCCCTGCGCGATGATGGTGAAGGCGTAGACCGTGCCTTCGGCGGTGGGCGCCTCGTCTTCGAGATGCACCGATCCACCGTCGACCTCCATCGGCAGCGTGACGGCGGCCGTCAGCGTGAACCGGGCGGCGCGGTAGGTTTGCGACGAAGCGAGGCTGGGGTGCCCGCGCAGCAGCAGGGAGCCGACCTGGCGCCCGGCGCTGAGTGGGCCGGCCGCGGTGATCAGACACACGTCGAACAGCCCATCATCGACAAGGGCCTCGGGGGTGATGGAGGTGATGCCCGCATAGAGCCGGGTGTTGCCCACTACCACCTGCGATACGCGCCCCTGCCAGCGCAGACTGTCGAGCTCGATGCGCACCGGCACGGCGTGGGCCGAGGGCAGCGCCCGCAGCGCGGCCAATCCCACCGCCGCCGGACCAATACGATTTTTGAGCGGCTTGTTCACCCGGCTGATGATCGCGCCATCCAGTCCCACACCAGCCACCAGCACAAAATAGTTCTTGTGTTTGCCATTGACGGTCACCTGGCCCACGTCGATGCGACGGCGTTCGGCGCCGACGAGCTGCATCGCGGCCACACCCAACTGCTGTGAGATGCCGACTTCGTGCGCCCAGAGATTGGCGGTGCCACCGGGCAGCGTGGCCACCGCGGCATCGGTTCCCAGGACGCCCTCCACGATCTCGTTGAGGGTGCCATCCCCGCCGCAATCCACGACGACGTTGCAGCCATCGCGCACGGCGGCCTGCGCCAGTTCGGTCGCGTGGCCACCATGCAGTTTCTGACGCACCAGGACTTCCCACCCGTGCTCGTGCAGAATCGTCAGCGGCTCCGACAGATCGACCCCACCACGGCCCGATTTGGGATTGGTAATCAGACAGGCCTTGATGGCCCGCTGAGGCAGCGCCATGGCCTCATCCTCCTAACCCTTGTCTCCCACGACGGTCTCCCACGACACGCTCCGCCCCGCTCTCCCTCGCGCGGATACTCCCCCTCGCCGCGCGGGAGGGGGAGGCAGGGAGAGCGGGGCCTTCACGGCCCTCAGGCCGACCCGATGCGCCGATAGCGCGCTTCGGCCAGCGAATACAGGCCATATGCGATCAACCCGAGGGCGACAATCAGCAACAACACATGGCCGAACGGCTGTTGGAGCAGTGTCTGTAGCGCCCCGCCCAGGCCCTTGGCGGCGCCGGGGTTGTGCTGGAAAGCCGCCACAATCAAGAAGATACCAATGATCGTGAACACGACGCCCAGCGCGGCGTAGCCCAACCGGCCGAGCGTCACGATGGCGTTGCCGATCTCGCCTGGCGCCGGCCGCAACTGCTGGCGAAACTCCGCACTGTACGCGCGGTAGTAGAGCGCCGCGGCGATGCCCAGGACCACCAGGCCGACGATCACGACCAGCCCCACGCCGAGGGGATAGCTCAGTAGGCGAGCGGTCCAATCCTGAGCCTGCGTATTGCTGCTCTGGCCGCCGCTGCTGCGCCCGCTGGCCAGCCCAATCGCGGCGATAGCCAGGCCGGCATAGATCAGCCCAATGACCGCGTAGGCGATGCGGGTGATGATACCTTTGGCATCCTTGCCCTTGTTTTCGGTGTCCAGCGCGGCCTCGATCTCGGACCACAGGGCGTAGCCCAACCAGCCGATGGCCGCGACGATCAGCAGAAACGCGCCAAAAGGTTGGTGGTAGATCGCCTGGGCCGCGCCCGACTGGTCGGTGAGCGCGCCACCCGAGCCCAGCGCCGTTACGGCGGCCAGGCCGCCGATGATGAGATAGACGATGCCCTTGGCGGCATAACCGATGTGCGCGTAGATGGCGACCCACGGGCTGTTCGCCGCGTGGCGTACCGTGCGACCGGCCTCGGCCACCTGCCGTGACGCGGGATTATGAGAAGCTGTCATGATCGCTATCCTTTCCGACGTGCCTGGTCGCTCCGGCGCTGGATCCCTGCTTGATACCAATTCTCCGTGGTTCGCCCTCGCGCACCGCGCGGGTGCTGTTGCGTCAGGGGCGGCCCCGCGCCACCGGTAGAGTATGGCGTCCGCGGACGGATGGAGCAAGGCGCCCAGCCGTAACTGCCAGCCACCCCGATGGCGGAGCCACACACCAAGCCGAAAGAACCTGACGCCGTAAAAGCATTACGCAAGAAGCATGCCATCAGCGTGATGGCGGCTGTACGTTATAGGTCCTCAGCCACGTACCGCCTGCGGTGAGCGCCCCCCTGTTTCCGTGGTAGCCTCGGTGTGCCGCACCCAGGCGCGTGCCAGCAGGTGATACACCACAATGCCCACCACCAGCCAGATGGCGCCGTCCAGATCGCCCGCCAGCACATCGCTGGGCCAGTGCAGCCCTTCCAGTACGCGCGACGGGCCGACCAGCAGGATGTAATAGGCGCAGATCAGCAGCGGCACGATCAGCCAGCGCCACCAGCCGGGATTGGTCCGCAGGGCCAGCACGCCGAGGAAGATCAGGAAGCCATAGAAGGCGAGGACATGCGCGGCGTGCCCGGAGGGGTAGTCGGCCTGCCCCAGATTGCCTACGGTGTTGTGCAGTGTGGCGCCGTTGGGCCGCACACGGTGGACCAGCCCTTTGAGCGCGAGGTGGGTGCCATCGGCGCCGACAAAGCTCACGACCGCGGCGATGATCTCGCGGAAGTACCGAAACACCGCCAGTACCAGCAGGATGATTGCCGTGATGATGCCCCCAGGCACGGGAGTTTGCGAATCGCTGGCGAAGTTGATGAATGCGGCCAGTGGTGTCCCTCGCAGATGCTGGATCCAGGTGCTAATGCCCGGATCATAGGCGAACTCAGGATAGCGGCTGGCCGCGAACGACACCGCGGTCAGCACCACCACCCCCACGGCCCAGCTCAACGCGACGAGCAGTGTGACCCAGCGTGCCCACTCCGCCGCGGCGGAATGGCGCATGTCGGCGCGCAACTCGCGTGCGGGCGACGGGGAAGTCAGCCGGTGATAACCGGCGGCAAGCGACGCCATAGGAATGCCCCTTTACTCAGAGACCTGACCACCGCGCTCCACGGTACACGCGAGCACGTTACCGGCCACCTCACGTGGCGACCGGCGGAGTCAGACTCACCCTCTGCCTGTACTAAGCAAATTGCGTGCCACGTGATCGGCGCGATACCGCCTACCCCCCATGCCGCGTCGCCAATCCGTAGAAGAACAGCGCCGAGGCCGCGAACATCAGCACGGCCGTCAGCACGAGGCCGGCGTTGGTGAATCGCCCCAGCCGAAAGGCGCGCATCACCTTGCGGTTGTTGCCGACCAGAATCAGGAAGACCACCAGGAACGGCGCCAGAATGCCTTGCAGCACATTGGCGCCAAAGATGAGCTGGATCGGATCGAAGCGCAGCAGCGCCAGCAACAGGCTCACGATCAGCGCGCCCGTCAGGATCAGATAGAAGCCCTCGTTTTGCCAGGGCTTGCTCCACAGGCTCGCCGGCCAGCCGAAGACCTCCGCCACGGCGTACGACGTGCTCGCCAATAGAATCGGAATGGCGATGAGGCCGGCGCCGATCAGTCCGATGGCGAAGAGATACTTGGCGAATGGCCCCACCAGCGGCTCGAGCGCGCGCGCCGCATCAGCGGCGGTGGTGATCTGCTGGTGGTGGGCGAAGATCGTCGCCGCGGTGCAGATGATGATGAAGTAGGCGATGAGATTGCCGCTGATGGTGCCCGTCGCGATGTCGAGTGCGGTCTGCCTGACCTGCTGGCGGGTTGACCCGGTCCGGCGTTCCTCGCGCTCGGCGTGCACCTGCCAGTAGATCGTATAGGGCGAGACGGTTGCGCCCAACAGCGCGACGGCACTGGTGATACTGGCGAAGTTGAAACCAAGTTGGGGCACAAATGTGTCTTTCAGCACGGTGCCCCAGTGCGCGCCGGAGAACGCGCCGGTAATGAGATAGGCGATGAAGGCCAGACTCATGACCACAAAGATCTTCTTGATCATCCCGAAGTTCTGGTACAGGGTCAGATACCACAGCGCCACAGCGACCGGCGCCACAAACCACTCCCAGGCGATTCCCGTGACGAGTTGAATGCCGGTGCCGATGGCCACCAGATCGGCGGTGATCAGCGCCGCGTTCGCGACGATGAGCAGCACCACCGCCGGAAAGGCGACCCGGCGCCCATACTGCTCGCGCAGGATCACGCCAAGACCCTGCTGTGTGACACGGCCGATCTTGCCCGAGGCATACTGCACCGCTTGCAGAAGCGGAGTCGCCAGCAACATGAGCCAGAGCTGACTGTAGCCGGTGGTCGCGCCGGTGACGGAGTAGGAGGTGACCGCCGAGGCATCGTTGCCCGCCATGCCCGAGAGGAACCCTGGACCTAATTGCCGCAGCGAAAAGTGGGCTGGCGCGGCGTCCGGCGCTCCAGCGTCGCCAGCCGCCGGTGGACCGGCGTGGCGCGCCGCCTGCTGTCGCGCCGCGGCCCGCCCCGCGCTCCGGCGCAAACCCTCAGACCGGCGCAAACCCTCGACCGTCGGCAGATCTTGTTGCATCTGCTCCAGCACATCCCCCGCCGGGTCGGGCCCATCCGCCGCATCCTGTGGCAGTTCCTCAGTCCCTGTCGCCGCCAGCGCGTCAACTTCCCGCTCGCTGGCGGCAATCGTGACGGTTGCCGGGGTGGCGGCGTCATCGGGGGACGGCTCGATGCGTTCGATCCGCGCGGCGGGCACCTCGATCTGCTTTCTGAATATGGTCCCCTTCTCGACGGTGACCGATGCGACCTCGTCCGCGGCATCACGCGTGACGCTGGTGACCGTCGCCTGGCTGATGTCTTGCTCGCCCAGATCGCCCTCGGAGGCTTCCACGGCCATGCCCGGTTGGATGTCGCTGGTCTGGAGGTCATGCCCCGCGGGGGTGAGTCTATCGCTGTCGTCATGGCTGTCGTCATGGCTGTCGTTGCGCATCGAGCGTTCTCTTTACGCGTCGCTCCGTGTGGAGCACGACGCAGGTCGTCGCACGTCAGGCCAGGGATGCCTGGTGCCGCTGGCTCATCAATCGGCACAACTTGCACATTGTGTGCCAAGGAGTCAGTAGAGCACGAAGGCGCTGGCGCGCGAAGCATCACCCGTCACGGGGTGCCCAGATGCGCGGCGAAGAACGCCAACACCACGCGCTCGTAGTCCGCCGGATGGGCGTCCAACGCTCCCACATGCCCACCACTCGGCGCGATCCATTGCGCCTTCGGCTGTCCGGCGGCGGCAAACAGCGCCTGTTCGCCGCTGAGCGGTGTCGTGGTGTTGTGGTCGTCCGCCGAGTGGATCAGCAGCACCGCCCGCGGCGCGATCTGCCCGATCACCGCGATGGGACGCGCATCCGCGAGACGCGCCCCGATCAGCGCGTCTACCAGCGCCGGCCCATAGGGCAATACCGGCACCGCGAAGTGCCCGAACGATACCGTCCCCATACGTGCGATCAGCACCTGCTGATCCGCCCACGCGCTATCGGCCACCACGGCCCCCAGCGCCTGCGCGCGTGCCGCCGCCAGCAACACCTCGCCCGCGCCCAGCGAGACCCCCAGCGCGCCGAAGCGCTTCAGCGTGAGATCAGGCCGGCTTCGCAGATAGCGCACCGCGCCCAGCACATCGGCAGCCTCGCGCGCGCCCAGCGCGATGGACCAGCCCTGGCTCTGCCCGCAGCCACGGCTATCATAGAGCAGCACGTTGTAACCTGCCGCGTACAGAAAGCGCGCCCAGGGCAGCATATCCACGCGCGATCCCCGGGAGCCGTGCACCAGGATGATCGTCGGCGCGTTGGACGAAGCTAGCGCGAACCAGCCCGACAACGCGATCCCATCGGTCGCGGTAAAGCGCACGGGACTGACGGGCAACCCCGCGCGGCTGGCAACCGGAGCCGGGCGGGGCGAAACGTTGGCGATCAGACTGACCGCCCGCGCGGCGGGCGCCGCCGCCCACCCTACTACCAGCAGGACCGCGAACACTACCATCGCCCGGCGCCATGTCAGGTGTCGCATCCATCGCCGGGGGGATACCACGGTGCTGAAGGCCTGCCACGCGCCGGGGTCGCTACGGGTGTCATCCATGGCCACGGAGCCTCCTGCTCGTGTGCTGAAGCGTCCGGACACCAATACCGCACGCCGGTCGTCCCCCGTTGAGGAGGCGCCCGGCGCCATCAGTTGCCCGCATATCGCCGGTTCAGCTAAAGAATATACTTGCTCAAATCCTCGTCTTTGAGCAGATGGTCCAGCCGTCCGCGCACGAAGGCGCTGTCGATGGTGACGGTCTGACCCTTGAGGGTGGGCGCATCGAACGAGATCTCTTCGAGCACCTTCTCGAAGATCGTATGGAGCCGCCGCGCGCCGATGTTCTCGACGCGCTCATTCATCTGGAACGCGGAGCGCGCGATCTCGTCCAGTCCGTCCTCGGAAAACTCCAGGTTGACCTCCTCGACCCCCAGCAGCGCCTGATACTGTCGCGTCAGCGCGTTCTCGGGCTGGGTCAGGATGCGCTTGAAGTCGTCCTGTGTCAGCGCGGCCAGTTCCACGCGCAGCGGCAAGCGGCCCTGCATCTCTGGGATCAGATCAGAGGGCTTGGCATTATGGAAGGCGCCCGCGGCGATCCAGAGCACGTGATCGGTCTTGACCGGTCCGAAGCGCGACATGACCGTCGAGCCTTCGACGATCGGGAGCAGGTCGCGCTGCACCCCCTCGCCCGAGACATCGGGACCGATATCCACCTTGCTGCCCACCACCTTGTCCAGCTCGTCCAGGAAGACGATGCCACTCTGCTCGACCCGCTGGGTGGCTTGCTCCACCACCTGTTCGAAGTCGATCAGTTTGTTGGCCTCCTCCTGCGTCAGCAGCCGCCGTGCCTCTTTGACGGAGACACGGCGCGAGCGCCGACGCCCACTGCTGGGCATCGCGTTGAGGAACTCCTGGAAGCCATCGCCCAGATCATCGCCGGACATGCCCGAGACGAACTCGAAGACCGAGGAAAAGCTCTCCTCCGGCTCCAGTTCGATCTCGATGATCTGCTCGTCCAGTTCGTGGCGTGCCAGCCGCTCCGCTACGGACTTTTGCAGTTGTTTCTTGCGCTTGCTGGCGGGCGCTGGCTTGGCGTGTATGCCGCTGATCGACCCGCTGTTCGAGGCCGACAGGGATGGCCCGGTGCCGTTTTGACTGGCCGTCCCACTGACCGTCGTCGTGCGCCCACCGCGCGCCGCGGGGCGCTGCTCGTCGAGATCGCGTGTCGTCAGGATCTCGATGATGCGCTCTTCCGCCGCTTTGGCCGCTGGCTCGCGCACGTCGGCGACCCGTTCGTCGTGGATCATGCCGACGGCGACATCCATCAGGTCGCGAATGATGGACTCGACATCGCGGCCCACATAGCCCACCTGGGTGAACTTGGTGGCCTCGACCTTGAGAAAAGGCGCGTCGGCGATGCGGGCAAGCCGGCGGGCGATTTCGGTCTTGCCCACGCCGGTTGGCCCAATCATCAAAATGTTCTTGGGAGTGATCTCCGCCTGCATTTCGGCGGGCAGCGACAAACGGCGGAAGCGATTGCGCAATGCAATCGCCACCACCCGTTTCGCGTCGGTCTGCCCGACGATGTAGCGGTCCAACTCCCTGACGATCTGTTGGGGAGTCAGGTCCTTCATACCTTCACCAGCTCCTCACGCCTACTACGGTGCTCCGCGTTATCTTCTCATTTTACCGCATCCGAGGTCATCGCCGCCGCACTCTGGACCGCCTCGGTGGCCGCGCCAGTGACCGCGCCAGTGGCCGCGCCGTCGTCGAGGGTGAACAGAACGATGTTGTCGTTGGTATAGATGCACATGGCCGCGGCGATCTCCATCGCTGAACGCGCCACCTCGGCGGCGGAAAGTTGGGTGTGGCGCACCAGCGCGCGAGCCGCGGCCTGTGCATACGATCCGCCCGAGCCAATCGCCGCCACCCCATCGTCCGGTTCGATCACATCGCCATCGCCCGTCAACACCAGCAGTTGATCGCGGTCGGCCACCAGCAACATGGCTTCGAGCCGGCGCAGATACTTATCGGTGCGCCATTCTTTGGTCAGTTCCACCGCCGCGCGGCGCAGATTGCCCTGATAGCGTTCCAGCATCGCCTCGAACTTGTCGAACAGGGTCAACGCGTCGGCGGTTGAGCCGGCGAAACCGGCGAGCACGCGCCCACCGAGCAGACGGCGGATCTTGCGCGCGCGATTCTTCATCACCATCTCGCCGACCGTCACCTGACCATCGCCCGCCAGCGCGACGGTGCCACCGTGGCGCACCGCCAGGATGGTGGTCGCGTGAATCTCTCCGGTTACCCGCTGTGTCATTGTGCGCCTCGATCCCAATGGACCCAGAATAGTCCCAGCATGTCTAGAGTTATTACGCCGAAGACGCCCCGGTGGTGGTAGACCGTCGTGCCCGCGTCGTGGTGGCGGCGCGTGCGCTGGTCGTTTTGCGCGGCGCGCTTGCCTTGCGCGCCGTCGTGCCGGCCGGCGGCTTGCGCGCGGGCGCGGTGGCCGGCTTGCGCGCGGTGGTCGCGCTCGTCGTTGACCGCGTGGCGGGGCGGCGGGTGGCCGGCTTTTTGCGCGCGGTGGTGCTCCGCGTCGCGCGGGCGCCGGTCGTGGTCGCGCCAGCGGCGGGCGGGCGCGGCCGGCGGGTGGGACGCGCCGCCGGATCGCGGTGGCCCACCACTTCCGGCGTGCCCTCCGCCGTCCCCGCGACCAGCGCGCCACACTTCACACAGACCGCCTCGGCGCCGCGCGCGGGTTGCGTCAGCAAGCCACCGCACTCCGGGCAGGGAACCGGCAGCGGCCGGTCCCAGACGGCGTAGGTGCAGGTCGGATAGTTGGCACAGCCCCAGAACACTTTGCCGGTCTTGCGTCCCTTGCGCTCGACCAGTTCGCCGCCATCCTCCGGGCAAATGACGCCAGTCTTGACGACGAGCGAGCGGCGGTAATCGCACTCAGGAAAGGTCGAGCACGACACGAAGCGCCCGAAGCGTCCCGAGCGGATCACGAGGGGTTGGCCACACTGCGGGCACAACTCCTCCAGGGCCTCCACCGGCTTCTGTACCCGAACCATCTGGGTTTCGGCCTGATCCAACTGCGCACGCAGGTCGGTGTAGAAGTCGCGCAGGAAGACGGTCCAGACCTGATCGCCCTGTTCCACAGCGTCCAGTCGGTGCTCCATGTCGGCGGTGAAGCCGACATCGACGATCTCCGCGAAATGCTTGACCATCAGCTCGTTGACCGTCTCGCCCAGCCAGGTGGGCACGAAGCGGCGCTCTTGCTGTTCCACATAGCCGCGATCCTGGATCGTGCTGACGGTAGGTACATAGGTGCTCGGGCGCCCGATACCGCGCTCCTCCAACTCCTTGATCAGGCTCGCCTCGGTGAAGCGCGGCGGCGGCTGGGTGAAGTGCTGGTCAGGCGCGAGCTTATGCAGGTCCAGCGGCTCGCCGCCGTCCAGCGCGGGCAGGGTCGCGCCATCTTCCTCACGCGGCCACACCGCGTAGAAGCCGTCGAAACGCAATCGCGATCCATTCGCGCGGAAGAGAAAGGCGGCCGCCCCAATATCCGCGCGCACGGTATCGAAGATCGCCGGCGCCATAAAGGCCGCGACGAAGCGCCGCCAGATCAGCTCGTAGAGCTTGAACTGGTCGGCATTCAAGTAGGGCTTGGCGTCGGCTGGCGTGATCGTCACATCCGTCGGGCGAATAGCCTCGTGCGCATCCTGCACATTCGCGCCCGCCTTGGCCTTGGCGGTGCGTCCCTCGCCCACGTGCTCGGTGGAGAAGCAAGTCCGCACATAGTCCTTGACGGCGGCCTGGGCCTCCGCGGAGATGCGCGTGGAGTCCGTGCGCATATAGGTAATCAGACCCTGGTGGCCCTGTTCGCCCAGTTCAATGCCCTCATACAGGTCTTGCGCCACCCGCATGGTGTGCTTCGGCTTGAAGCGCAGCCGCACCGAGGCATCCTGCTGCATCGTGCTGGTGGTGTATGGCAGGTAGGGTTGGCGGCGCACATCTTTGCGCTCGACGCGCTGCACCACGTAGCGCGCGCCACGCAACTCGGCCAGGATGGCATCCGCTTCCGCCTGCGAGGCGATGCGGATGCGCCCGCGGCCCGGCGTCTGTCGTTCTGGCTTGTCGCTGGGCGCCTTCTTGCCATTGCGCGGGCCGGCGGCGTCGTCCTCGCCGGTGGCCTCCTCGGCCAGGGCCTCGGCGCTCCCCTGACGGCCAATCAGATTGGCCTCGAAGGTCGCCTGCTGTTGCGCCTTGCTCAAGGTGGCGGTGATCGACCAGTATTCTTCGGCGACGAAGGCGCGAATCTCTGTCTCACGGTCGCAGATCAGCCGCAGCGCCACCGATTGCACGCGCCCGGCGCTGGTATTGCGCAGCCCCCCTCGCTTCCAGAGCAGCGGGCTGATTTTATAGCCCACCAGCCGGTCGAGCACGCGGCGCGCCTGCTGCGCGTTGAAGAGGTTCTCGTCGATCTCGCGGGGCTGC
The DNA here is from genome assembly GCA_036000225.1 of Ktedonobacterales bacterium. Lineage (GTDB taxonomy): Bacteria > Chloroflexota > Ktedonobacteria > Ktedonobacterales > JADMIN01 > DASYGC01. Next base: position 13,675 of record DASYGC010000029.1, read on the forward strand.
GCGATCGCCTGGCGCACGGCCCGTTGCGTGATCTCGTTGAACACCGCGCGGTGCGGGTGGCGCAGGCCAAGTTCGCGCTTGAGCGACCATGCGATGAACTCACCCTCGCGGTCCGGGTCGGGCGCCAGATACACCGTGTCGGCGCGCTTGGCGGCGGCTTTCAGATCCTTGAGGAGCGTGCCCTTTTTTTCGATGACGACATATTCGGGCGCGAAGTCGCGCTCCGTATCCACGCCCAGCACTTTGGCCGGTAGGTCGATGATGTGGCCCATCGAGGCACGCACCTCGAAATCGCTGCCCAGAAACTTCTCGATGGTTCGCGCTTTAGCCGGCGATTCGACGATGACTAGATTCTTGGCCATCCTGGTTGTATCCCCTGCCCGTCTATGGCTCACGGCACGCGCCCTCACCGGCGATCCGACGGGTCGTATGTCGCAATAGTGTCATTGTCTGTTCGCGTGCTTCCGCCATGGCACGCCCTACATTCGGCAGATCCACGAGCGCGGTCATCGCGATCGAGACGATCGGGTTCGATCGCCCGCGACCACGCCTCGACTCTCAGCATAGCACCAGCACACAAGACGAGGGGCCAACGAGGGCCGGAATGAGGACCCTGGGTAGGACGTACGGGGGGCGGGTGGAGTATCACGACTCAGAACAATCGCGTACAGAGCCGTTGGTCGCTGCGTTTAGCAGGTGGGTAGCCAAGAGCACATGATGAATGATTCGTGTCTACGACACTGTACCACATACGGGTACGGGGTATCAAGGCGGTGTCATTCCCTTGTGGCCCCCACCCATCCCTGCTACAATGCCACCAGGCATGGCGTGGGGCTGGCTTGGAGCGCCTCCACGCGGTGAGAGGAGTGCCGCCGTGGCGGAAGGGACTGTCCCTGGAACCAAGGGCGATGGCCAGGGGCCGCTGTTACTGGTCATCGACGATGAGCAGTCGATCGTCGATTTCATCCGCCTAGGCATGCGCTACGAGGGCTTCCGCGTCGAGGACGGCGCGGATGGGCAGAGCGGTGTCGATCTGGCGCAGCGACTGCGCCCCGACCTCATCATCCTGGACATCATGCTGCCCGATATCGATGGCATCGAGGTCTGTCGGCGCCTGCGCACCACCGCGGCGGGCGCGAACGTGCCGATCCTGATGCTCTCCGCGAAGGACGAGGTGTCCGCCCGCGTCATCGGCTTAGGGGCGGGCGCCGACGATTACCTCACCAAGCCGTTCAGCTTCCAGGAACTGCTCGCCCGGGTGCGCGCGCTGCTGCGCCGCCAGCAGCGCCAGCTCGCCACTGGCCCGGCGGGGCGCGTACTGCGGATCGGCGATCTCAGCGTGGACGAAGCCGCGCGCGAGGTCAAGCGCGGCAACCGCGTGGTCGAGTTGACGGCCACCGAATATAACCTGCTCCATCTCTTCATCACCCACCCACGCCAGGTGCTGGACCGTCAGACCATTCTGAACCGCGTGTGGGGCTACGATTTCATGGGTGAGACCAACATCATCGAGGTCTACGTCCGCTATCTGCGCGAGAAGATCGAGGATGAACCCGGCACGCCGCGGTTCATCCAGACGGTGCGCGGCGTCGGCTATGTGATGAAGGGCTGAACCCTGCTATGGCCCGCACTCTGCCGCCCGCGCCGGTGCCCGGCCCCCCAGACCACGCCGGATCGGGCGCGCTGGGCGGCCCGCCCGCGATCGTCGCGAGCCAGCCTCCGGCGCGGCGACCACTGGCGCCGTCCAGCGGCGGCCGCCCAACGCGCGGCGGTCGCCATCCCTGGAGCTGGCTCCATTCGCTGCGCGTGCGGCTCACGCTGGTCTACGTCGCCGTGCTGGTGCTGGTGCTGTTGCTGCTGGCGGTGGTCCTGAATCTGGTGGTCGGCCAGGTGCTCTACGCCGAAGAGTTCCTCAATTTTACCCGCGAGTCGCGCGTTGCCGTGGCCCGAGAAGTGCCGCGCTTCAATGCGCTGGTCAGTGGGCATGTTGTCACCGTACAGGGTCAGCCAACTGACTGCGGCGGGGCCATCAGTTATCAGCAGGCATTCACTGAGACGCTGGTGACGCCACTGGCCACACGCGCGGATATCCAACAAGTGTATCTGGTCAATGCGCTGGGCACGGTGCTGGCGCCGATCGACGATCCTCACGTCGCGGCGGGCCAGGCCGCGCCCTATCTCGATGCCAATCGGGTCGCGGCGCTGCTGCAGAGCGCTGGGGCGCGCAAAGCCAGCCTGATGGGTATTCTGGCCGAAGCCAACTATCACCTGAGCGCCAGCGGCCAGCCGCTGGGTATCGAGCTGCTGGCGGTGCGCTACCCCACTGCCGCGCCCTGTCTTGGGTCGAATGACGCCAGCGTCGGGATGGTCGAGATCGTGACCAATTTCGCCAGTACGCAGAGCGTGCTCGCGCGACTGCGCTTCGTCCTCATTCTGCTGGTGATCGGCGCGGGTGTGGGTGGCGTTCTCATTGGCGGGCTGCTGACCGCACGGGCGCTCAGACCGCTCACGCGCATGACCCTCGCCGCCCGCCGCATCTCTTCGGGCGATCTGAGCCAGCGGGTGCGTCTGCCCCGAACGGATGATGAGATCGGCGAACTGGCGCACTCGTTCGACGACATGGTTGACCGGATCGAGGCCGCCTTTGGCGCGCAGGCGGCCTCCGAAGCCCGCATGCGCCAGTTCGTCGCCGATGCCTCGCATGAACTGCGCACGCCGCTCACCGCCATACGGGGCTATACCGATGTGCTGCTGCGTGGGGCGGCGGGCAACGATCCACTCACCGCGGAAAAGGTGTTGCTCGCCACCCGGCGCGAAGCCGAACGCATGTCGCGTCTGGTCAACGACCTGCTTACGCTGGCGCGACTGGATGCTGGTCGCCCGCTCGACTGCCAGCCGGTGGACCTGATCGCGCTCACCGGCGAGGCTGTGGACCAGGCGCGCATTCTGGCGGGCCAGCGTGAGGTGTCGCTCTCCACCGATGGGGGCGGGCGCCTGCTCATCGCGGCCGATGCCGACCGGCTGAAGCAGGTGCTGCTCATCCTGCTGGATAACGCCCTCAAGTATGGCCGGCCCGAGCCGGAGGGCTGGGTGCGCGTGCGCGTCAGTCGCACCGAGCGCGGCGCGGTGCTGACTATCGCCGACAATGGTCAGGGCATTGGCCCCGAGGACCTTTCCTATATCTTCGATCGCTTCTATCGCGGAGAGCGCGCCGCGCGTCAGCGGCGCATGACCGGCCAGCAAGTCGCCGCGCGCCCGGCCGAGCCGCCGGTGCCATATGCCGGCGATGGCGCGGGCGCGCGGCGCACCGATCCTGGCGCCCGACCGACGGGATCGGGTCTGGGCCTCTCCATCGCGCAGTCCATCGTGCGCGCCCACGGCGGCACGATCGCCGCCGAAAGCCGCCAGGGTGTGGGGACGACCTTTACCATTGCGCTGCCGCGCACCGCAACCCGGCCCACCGACACCTGAGCGCCAGCGTACTGGCCAGTTTCCAAGCATTTCAGGCGGCAAAGCCTTTTGACGGCCGCGTCTCGCGCGCATTACACTTGAAAGTGGATCGCCTTTGCCGGTTGCCACTCATCGGGCAGATGCGCGCCGAACGGGAGCGAGACGAAAGGGGCACGTGCCGTGAAAAATGATCTGGACACCGCGCGCGACGAGGCACTGGCCCGGCTGCGTGGTGGGCGTGCGGCGGTGGCCGAGGGCCGACTGGAGCAAGCCGCCGAGGCGCTGGTCGTGGCCGAATCCATCTTTCGGCGGCTCGACGATCCCGAACATGTCGGTGAGTGCCGGTTGGAACTGGCCGAGGTGCAACGCCAGAATGGCGCCGCTGAGAGCGCGCTGGCCAGCTACGAGCGCGCGGTCGCGCTCTTCCAGCAGGCCGGCCGGCCCCTGCGCGAGGCCGCGGCGACGTTGAGCCTGGGCCACATCGAACGCCAGCGCGGCCAGTTGGAACGCGCGCGCGACCTCTACGAGGGTGCCTTTCGCCTCTTCGGGCAGTCGGATAACCAGCGCGGCCAGGCCGCGAGTATGCTGGCGCTGGGCCATGTGGAAGCCCAGCGCGGCCATCCGGATGCCGCCGCGACGCACTATGCCGAAGCGCACCGCCGGTATGCGGCGGTCGGCGACCAACTGGGCGAGGCCGATGCCGAGCGCAGCCGCGCGGCCGTGCTGGTCGAACGCTCGCGCTACGAGGAGGCCGCCCAGGCCTATGCCGACGCGCTGGCCATCTCGCGAGCGCGACGCGATACGTTCGGCGTGGTGGATTGCCTGACTGGCGAGGCCCGTCTCGCCCTGGAAACTGGGCGGCTGGACGAGGCCGCCACGCTCTTTGGCGAGGCCATCAGTCTGGCGGGGCCGGTCGAGTACGAGCTGGGCAATGCCGATGGCACGCTCGGTCTGGCCGAGATCGAACTGCATCGTGGCCGCTGGGACCAGGCGCTGGCCAATGCCATCCAGGCGGGCGGCCGCTACAACGCCGCGAACAATGCACCAGGCAGCGCCGAAGTCAGCCGTATCCTGGGCGAGGTGCAACAGCGACGCGGCCAGTTGAGTCAGGCGATTACCGAGTTTGGCCGGGCGATTCGTACCTTTCGGGCGCTCCGCGCCCGCCGCCCCTACGCCCAGGCCCTGCTGGGCTCCGCCGAAACGCATCGCCGCCGCGCGCTGGTGCGCAAGGCCGATGATCTGTTCGAGGAGGCCCGTACGGTGCTCCAGGACCTCGACCACCCGCTGCTCGAAGGCTGGGCGCTGCTGGGAGTGGGCGCGCTGGCGCGCCAGCGCGGCCAGAGCGCACCGGCCGCGGCGCTGCTCGCCGATGCGCGCCACCACTTCGAGCGGGCGCAACGCCCCGCGGCGGTCTCCGCCGCCCTGGTGGAGAGCGCGCGTCTGGCGCTCAACCGCGGCCAGTTGGACCACGCCGCGGGCGACCTCGCGGAGGCGCTCAGCCAGTCGCGCGGCGCGCGCGCGGCCACCGGCGAGTCGGGGCCGGAGGCCGCCGCACAGGCGGTGGGGGCCGCCGTGTCGCTGGCCTGTGGCCGCGTGCCCGAGGCCCGCGCCGCCTATGCTCAGGCGCGGCTGACCGCCGAGCAACAGGCCGATCCCGCGGTGCTGGCCGAGAGCGCGCTGGGTATGGCCGATGTCGAACTGCAGTCCGATGATCTGCAAGCCGCCGTCGCGGCCTATAATCGCGCCGCCGACCTTGCTCGCCAGGTGGAGGCGCGCACGCTCGAAGGGCTGGCCCAGGTGGGGCTAGGGCGCGTGCTGCTGCGGCGCGAGTTGTGGGAAGAGGCGGCTGAGGCCCATCTTGCGGTGCTGGGGCGCTTCCGCGAAGCTGACGATCCTCTCGCGCAGGCGCTGGCGCATCTGGGCGTGGGTGAGGCGCGTCGCAATCAGAATCGGCTGGCCGATGCCCGCGCGGCCTTTGAGAGCGCGGCTCAGTTCTATGCCGCCGCCGAGGCGCCGTTGGGCGAATCAGCCGCCGCACAGGGCGAAGGCCGTGTGCTGGTCGACCTCGACGAACTCGAAGCCGCCGATGGGCGCTACACGCGCGCGGTCGAGCTGGCCGAGCGCACGGGACGCGCCCTCGCGCACAGCACCGATCGCCAGCCGTTCTTTGATGCCCGCGCGCCGCTCTATGCTGAGGCGCTCTTTGTCGCCGCCCGGCGCCAGGTGGAAGCCCGTGTCGAACACCTTGCCCGCGCCTACGCCGGGCTGGCCAGTCCGGCGGGCCGCGCCGCTGCCGCGCGACAGCTCGCCGCGTACGAGAAGGCGCTGCCGGTGCGTGGCGCCGAGGTGAGCCCGGAGCAGACGTTGCGCAATCGCGTGGTCATCCGCTTGCTGGCCGCGGCGCGTGAGGCGGTAAAGTCAGCCTGAGGTCGTAGCAGGGAGAAGGAATGTGTCTCCATGCGTTATACCTCTCAGGAGTGGGGCCGATAGAGGAATGCGCTGACCAGCATTGCGATGCGCATCGGGTGATGAAAGCGGGCGCCATGCGGCAGATACTGATTGTGGAGGATGACGAGTCGATCCACGCCGGCCTACGGGCACTCTTCCTGGAGGAAGGCTATACCGTCATGGACGCCTTCAGTGGGAAACAGGCGCTCGACCTCCTGCGCGGCATCAATTTGCCGTTGGTCGTGTTGCTCGACTGGCGTTTGCCCGATATGGATGGCGGGCGGGTCTTCGCCACGGCGCATACCGAGATGCCGTCCGATCACGGCCAGGCCTTCATCTTCTGTACCGCCAACAGCGACACGCTGCCCCTGGCGACCGTGCGCCTGATGGCCGAGATGCACGTGCCGCTGGTGCGCAAGCCGTTCGACATTGACGAGTTGCTCGAAGTGGTAGCCGACGCCGCCAATTCCCTCGTGGCTTGATGGCCGGCTGCGTCTACCGCCGCAGTGACAGGAGCACGCCGA
>DASYGC010000030.1:0-5989 GCA_036000225.1 Ktedonobacterales bacterium
CCTCACCCAGGGGCACTGGGACAAGCGCATCTATCCCGGGGTGGATGTGCGCGCGGTTGCCCGCGAAACGCGCGATCAACTGGCGCAGGCGCTCGGCACCCTCGGCGTGGAAGCGGAACACGTGCTCAGCATCGTCGCGCCGTTCCTGCACCGCGGACCTGGCGCGCCCGCCACGCGCGCGGCAGGTGATCGCTTGCTCTGGCAACTCGAAAGCTCGGGACAGCGCTTGATCCATGCCGCGGATGATTTGGAGATGGCGACCCAGGCGTATCTGGGGGGATTGGAGGCGGATGCTCCCGATCTGCGCCCGGCGGTGAGCTGTGACGGCACCTGGGAAGCCGACCTGGGTCCTGCCTGGTGGCCGCCTATCGACACCAGCGAGGTGGGGGAAGGTCCGATCGAGCTCAATTTGCGCCAGTGCGATTATGCCTACCGCCATGTGGTCGCCGCGCACCTGGCCACGAATGTTGCCGGGATCGCCGAGCAGATGGCGCTGCTGCTGCATGCGCTGCGAACACTGCCACCGGTGGGAGTGATGCCACTGGCCAACCTGTACGCTGGTCTCTATCAGCTTTCCGAGGCGCTGCAGGGGCATATGGTCCCACACCACTTGCGCGATGTCAGCCCAGAGGTGCCAGGGCTGCTCACGGGGATCACGCTGCTGCGCCATCTCGACGCTACTGAGGACCGCTCGATTGAGGCCGACCTGGCTTGGGCGCATGCGCAACTGGCGCAGATCCAGACGGTCGCCGCGCGGCAGCCCGCCGCAGGCTCCGTCGCCGCCGATGCTGGCCGGCGTGGCTTGCTGGGGCTCTTCCGCCGCAAATCCACGCCGGGATCCGCCGCGAGCGCGACCAGCTCGGCCGCCGCCTTTGTGTCGCTGGCGCGGCACGAGTGGACCGAGATGATCCAGACACTGGAGTCACTGCGCCGACCGGCTGGCACGGCCGATTGGCGGTGAGCCACGGCGTGTGAGCATGGTAGCTTGCCGCGAGCGATAATGAGCGTGTGTTGCTTTTCGCCAGCAATGGGAAAGAGACCTCGACAGCGCTCGAATGTGCTGGTATAATTGCCCCGTCGCAATTGTGTAACGCCGCTCCTGGTGGTGGGCCGGGCCTGTGCGCCGGCCCCAGCCAGCAGATGTTGCGCCGTGTCATCGAGGAGGCAGCTCGTATGAATCCTACCCCGCATAGCGGTGATTCGGTGGAGAGCGGACCGCTCAGCACATCACACAACAACACTCCACCCATTCTGAAGGACTATTCGGCGACCCCCCAGTACGATCTGGCTACGGTGGTGCATCTGGTTGGCGTGCGGGCAATCATTTTGTGGAATTGGGAACAGCAACTGGGCATACCGCAGCGAGTGCAGCCGGGTGATGCTCCTGGTGCCACGGCGCGTACCTATTCCGAGCGCGATCTGCTGGCCTGTATCTGGCTGCGCGATCAATTAGTCCAGGGACGTACCGCCGTCGAGGCCGCGGCGGTGCTGATGCAGGCTCAGCCCGCGGCGGAGGATGATGATGCTACCGCGACCACCGGCGGGCATGGTGACGCGGGATCCAGCATGGCCCGGCTGCCCGTGAATAGCCGACCACTCGGCCAGGCGACGACATGGGGCAGACCCTTCGATCGACCACCCGTTGAGACCACCGGCTCCGCGCGGGTCAGTGGCACGTCGTACTCCGGTGGGATGTCGGGTCCGTTGCGTGCCGCGCCACCGTCGGGACCACTGCGCGCACCAGGCAATACCGCGGCACTCAATCCTACCCTGTATCCCGGCATCGTCCCGCCTGCTGTCGGCGCGGGACCCTCACGCCAATCGGTTAACTCGCTGCCGCTGAGCGCGTCTGGCTATCAACTGCCCACCCCTCCAGGACCCTACTGGCCGTCAGCGCCCTCAGGTCCGCTCAGCACGCCATCGAACGCGCCCTGGAACAGCCAGTCGATGCCGGTGCCAGTGGTGCTGCCGGGGTCCAGTTCCGGCCCCCTGCGCGCACGGCCGTCTGGCACGCTGCCCCTCGGCGGGCAGCGCCTGAGCGGCAGCAGTGGGCAGTGGGCGCAGGCTCCCGCCGCTATGGGGCGCGAATTGCGCAGTCTGGTGCAACCGATGCTGCGCGCCTTCGTCACCTTCGATACCTTCATGGCAAACCAGCTGATTGATGAGGCCCTGAGCGCGCGATCGGTCGAAGCCATGTGTGTCGGCCTGTTGATTCCGGCGCTCAATCGGGTGAGCGACCTCTGGGGCCGCAACGAGCTTTCCATCCCGGAAGAGCGGTTCGCCACGAACTTCGTGCGCGCGCGCCTCTTCTCCATTTTCGCGCGAACCGCGGAACAGCCCGATGCGCCGCTCGCCGTGATGGCCTGCGGTCCACGGGAGGTCAGCGATCTGAATGCCCTGGTTCTCGCGACCTTCTGGCGGCGTGCGGGCATCCGCGTGGTGTTTCTTGGCCAGGACGTGGATGGGCCCGCGCTGGTTCACGATGTGCGCATGCGACGACCACGCCTGGTGTGTGTGGCGATCGCCAGTTCGCAACGCCTGCGCGCGCTTTCGCGCATCGCGAAGTCCGTCTCCCAGATAGAAACACCCACGCCGCTGTTTACGTATAGCGGCGCGCCGTTCGCGCGCAATCCCGAGCTACGCCACAAAATCTCCGGCATCTACCTGGGCGACGATCCCGCGACCGCGACCTGGCACGCCATGCGCCTGCTCAGCGCCGAGATGCGCGGCACCCCACCCGCCGCCCCAACTGGTGGCATGGGTCAGGTCGGATAAGCGGTCGCCGCTAGCGCAGGGCGTTGACGCGGGTGCGGAACTGGTCGCCGCGGTCGAATTCATGCAGGAACATGCCAAAGCTGGTGAAGCCCGGCGAGAGCAACACCACATCGCCGGGACCGGCGGCTGAGCGCGCGGCGGCGATGGCGGCGGCGAAATCCTGGTAGGGACCGTCCACTGGATCGGGCTGTCCCTGCCGCGCCGCGGCCGCGCGTACCAGCGCGGCGAAGTCCGCTGTCGCAGTGCCCGCCAGCAGTACGACGCGTTTGCAGCGGCGGGCGGCGGCGCTGGCAAACTCGCTGGCGTCCAGATGCTTGCTGTTGCCCCCCGCGATCAGCACGATCGGCTCGCTGAAGCTGTGGAGCGCGGCTACGCCGGCCACCGGCGCCGTGCTGGCGCTGTCGTTCACATAGGACACACCGTCCAACTCGCGCACCAGCTCCAGCCGGTGGGGCACGCCCGCGAAGCTGACCACGCCATGCTGGATGCGCTCCGGCGCGACCCCAATCAGCGTGGCGGCCAGGGAGGCAGCCTGCACGTTGCCCAGGTTGTGCGCGCCGCGCAGCCGGATCGCGCCGGCGTAGGCAAACGGCTGGGCCGCGACGTTTGGCTCCGTATGCCCGCGCGGCCAGGCCTGGCCGCGCTCGGGGCTGTAGTACCAGACATGACCACTGGGCGCCTCGGCGCCGTAGCGGCGGGTGTAGTCGTTGTCGTGATTGAAGATCGCGCTATCGTCAGGGCCCTGGTAACGATAGATGGCGGTCTTCGCCGCGCCGTAGTCCTCCATGCTGTCGTAGGCGTTCAGGTGATCGGGCAGCAGCCCGGTGAAAACGGCAATACGCGGGCTGCGCCGGATGGTGTGCAGGCCTTCGAGCATCCAGTTGCCCAGTTCGAGCACGGTCCAGCGGGCGGGCGCGGTCTCGGGCAGCAGCCCGAGCGTCTCGACATTGCCTAAATTGCCACCCAGCAGCGGTCGCAGGCCCGCCGTCGCGAGGATGTGGTGCAGCAGCAGGGTGGTGGTGGTCTTGCCGCGCGTGCCTGTCACGCCCACGATGGGGCCGCGACAGGCGCGGAAGAACCAGGCGATCTCCATCTCGATGCGCGCGCCGGCCTGGCGGGCAACGGCCAAATAGGGTGAGGCGCGCGGGACATTGGGGTTGCGCACAACGACGTCGGCACGACGGAAGTCGGCTTCGTCATGGTGACCCAGCACATAGCGGATGGGTAATCCTTCCAGCTTGGCGAGGCTGGGAGCCAGCACGTCTGCCGCGCGCAGATCGGTGACGGTGACCTCCGCGGCGCCCTGTGCCACCGCGTAGCGCGCGGTCGCCACGCCGCCGGCCAGCAGGCCGAGGCCCATCACCAGCACGCGCTGGCCCGCCAGGGCGTTCGGATCGTCTGGTGTGCCGGCGATGTCGCTGCTCTGTTCGTCCATAGGTGCCCCCCGACGCGATGCGTGTTGTGGTCCGCAGGGGGATTCTATGCCAGCCAACCGTGGACGTCAAAGGTGGCCATGACGCGACAGAGGCATCTCGCGCTTCTGGCTGCTCCGATGGCACGCGTGCCGTGGGCGATACTCCTTGGCACACCACGCTCCTCACCGTACGGAGCAAGCGCCACGATGAACCACAGGGCACGCAACCGTGTTTACGATGTGACGGTTGCCGGTTGCCGTTCGCTCTGAAGGAGATCAGGTATACTATGCTGGTGTCCTGGATGCGGCGCGCGTCATTCGCAAGGCCCGCGCAAGTGTGTGAGGATGCGATGGTGGCGAGACAACGCGGCAGGCCTAAACGACGACTGCGCCTGTGGGTACTGGCCATCCAGCTGGCGGCGCTGATGCTGGCCATCCAGGCGGCGGTGCTCGGCGCGCTGGCGGTGGCGGCCGCGCGCCGCTGGCGCCGTCGCGCCCAGCCTGGTTTCCCCTATCTCGAAAGCCAGGAGGTCGAGATCGAAGGCAACCGGCTGCGACTGTTCAGCTTCGGCCAGGACCTCTATGATGCGATGCTGGCGGCGATCGATGGCGCGCGCGAGACGATCTTCGTCGAATCGTTCATCTGGAAAAATGATCGCATCGGACAGCGATTCAAGGACCACCTGGCCCGCAAAGCGGCTGAGGGCGTACAGGTCTATGTCATCTTCGACAACTTCGGTAATCTGGTGGTGCCCCACGCCTTCAAGCAGTTCCCGTCCGCCGTCCATGTGCTGCGCTATACCGGCCTCACCCGCCCCTGGCATCTGCTCGATCCGCGCCGCTATGCGCTGGACCACCGCAAGATCGTGGTCGTGGACGGTGTGACGGCGTTCGTGGGCGGCTACAATATCGGCTCGCTGTACGCTACCGAGTGGCGCGATACCCATGTGCGGATCATCGGTCCAGAAGCCGCCGAGCTGGCGCAATCGTTCATCGACTTCTGGAACCGCTATGTTGGGTCGGCGCGCGCCATCAGCCTGCGCTTCTCGCGCCGCTTCGCGCCGGCCATCAGCCTGCGCACCAACGACGCCGCGCGACTGATCTTTCCCATCCGCGACATGTATATCGGGGCCATCGACCGCGCCGAGCGGCACATCTACATCACCAATGCCTACTTTATCCCCGATCGCGTGCTGTTGAGCGCCCTGATAGATGCCACACGCCGTGGCGTGAATGTGCAGATTCTGCTGCCGTGGCACTCGAACCACATCGCCGCGGACTGGGCGGCGCGCGGCTTCTTCGCGACCTGCCTGGAAGCCGGCATCCGCATCTTTGCCTATAAGGGCGTCATGATCCACGCCAAGACCTGTACCATCGATGGCGCGTGGTCCACGCTGGGCACGGCCAACCTGGACCGCCTGAGCGAGCTCGGCAACCACGAAATCAACGTCGAGATTTTTGATGAGGCCTTCGCGCGCGAGATGGAAGCGCTCTTCACTTGCGACAAAACCAACGCGTTCGAGCTCACCAGAGACCGCTGGATACGGCGCCCCTGGTACGTCCAAGCGAGCGAGTTGATTCTGTCGCCGTTGCGTCCCGCGCTGTAGCGCGAGCTATTCGGTCTGCCGGGCGCGCGTGCCACGCGCACGGGGCCGCGCACGGTCGGCGGTGGTCGTGGCCAGCGGATTGGCGGCCACTTTGCGTTTGCGTGGTTGAGTGCGCGCGCCATTGCCGCTGGCTGCCTCAGAACCGGTGGCGGCGCCCACCGCGTGGCGCGGGGCGGGCGGGCGCTGGCGTGCC
>DASYGC010000031.1:0-2833 GCA_036000225.1 Ktedonobacterales bacterium
GCTCGATCAGGCGAGCGGTTGCCTGGTCAATGGCACGTACCGCTTCTTGTTGCCACTCGGCCAGAGCAGGACCGTGGCCTCGTGCGGTCTGCACCGTGAGCATTTGCGCGAACCCTTTGAGGGCTGCCATCGGATTACGCAACTCATGCGCGGCGATGCCGATAAAGTCGTCCTTCAGACGTTCGGATTCATTGAGTGCAGTCAGATCCTGCAACACCACCAATGCCGCGGGCTCAAGGGACGGACCAGATGTGCCGCCTGCTTCGGCATCACCCGAGTCGAACGCAAGCGCACCAGATTGCAGTGCCACGACGTTCATGAGAATTGGAAGCGTGGTGCCGTTGGGGTGGCGAATGGTCTCCTGATAGTGGCGGATCGCCGTACCAGTGCGCACCGCCTGCAGCGTGCCCAGTTCTTCCGCCGCGAGCAGGTGGCCATCGGCGGCAAAGATGCGTGTGCCACTTGTGATCAGGAATTCACTCATCGCCTGTCCGCTCGGCCACGAGGCGCCCCACACATCCGCTGCCGCGCGGTTGGCCAGGACCAGGCGCGCGTCGCGGCCACGCACGAGGTAGACCCCGCTTGGCAACTCTTCCACCACGAGTTGCAGTAACGCGAGGCGAGATTCCGCCTCGGCGCGGGCATGCTGCTCAGCGATCAGGCGATTCGCCTCGGTCACGTCGTGGAAGACAACGACCGCACTCAAACTGGGGGGCGTGGCGATCGCGGAGGTGGGGTCCGGATGCCTGGTCTGATCTTGCGATTGTAGTGGCGCGGCGCTGACGAGGTATTCGCGCGGCGCACCGTTATCAGCTGGGATTGAGACGGCCAGGCTATTGCGGTCACCACCAAGCAGAGCGCGTGCGGCGGCGGCACCAAGCAGCCCGTTGGTTGCGGCAGATCCCTCCGCGTGTTCGAGCGCCACGCGAAGTCGCTGGGCCGCGGCGTTCTCATGGAGCACCTCGCCCTCTGCCGTAACGAGCGCGATACCATCCGCAATGCTCTCAAAGGTGGCATCCAATTCCTGAGCCTGCACCCGAGCCCCACGGTAGAGGCGCACATTCTCCAGCGCGACCGCAGCTTGCGCAGCGAGACCGACCAGCAGCGACTCGTCCTCCTCGCCAAACTGATCGGGCTGGCTGTGCCCCAGCAGGAGGCCCCCGCGCACCTGGCCGTCAGTGTCGAGCAGGGGAGCACCGAGAAAACTCCGCACGACGGGATGGCCGCGCGGAATGCCCACATAGTGCAACTCCTCCTGCGATTGGAGGCCATGAGCATAATTGAGAGCGGCACGACGAGCGGTCTCACGCGCGGACTCGATGCCGCTATGAGCCGGACTGGCGGCAGCCGAGTGGACAGATGATGTGGCCAGCGCAAGGGCATCTGCCACGCGCACCGACATGCCGTGACGGAAGATGGGCGCGAGCAGCCCTTCGCCCCCTAGCGATATCCGCTGGAGCAGCGCCTCCTGTTCCGGTGTTACTCCCACCACTGCCGCCAACCGAAAGAGATTGCCTTCAGCGGGAACGACCGGTCGCCCGATTTCGTTGACCGGACGCAGAGTGAAGGCCGCGAACTCCGCTCCGGTGAGATCGCGGGCGGTTGCGGCGATGAGGCGCAAAAGACGGGCTTCATCCAGTTCGCTCGCGAGGCTGGCGCCAATGCGATTGAGGGCGGCGAAGCGCCCGGCTTCGCGCTCGGCGAGTCCGCGACGCGATCGTGCCAGTTGTACCAGGGCCAGCACGAAGCCCGTCCCGAACGCCAGCACAGCGAGCTGTGCCGTCTGCAAGGGCGTTAGCGGCTTCAACGTGTACAGCGGTGGGAGAAAGAAGTAGTACACGCAGAACAACTCAAGCCCTGCCCCAATCAGCGCGAGGCGCCAACCCCAATGATACGCCAGCATAGCGATCAACGGCAGGTAAAGCGTGCCTGGATTGGGCAGCGGCGCAACTGTCCGATCGACGGTTGCGATGAGCAGGGTCAAGACTGCCATGCCGACCACCAGCACAAACGTGCCCGCGCGGCCGCTCTTGAGCCAGCCATGCATTAACCCACGCAGGTCTGTCACACGTGGAGAATCCCAAGTCGCCTGCGCATAGCGTCGCGTCTTACTCAAACCGGTCGCTCGAGCGGTGCGCAGGTGGTGCACACTGTGCAGCACCCATGGATGCCGGCTGACTCGTGAAGGCAAGAGGCGCAGCCAGGCGAAGCCAGGGCGTGCAGGGATGTTGCTAGGCTCCACGAAAAGCCCCTACTGTTGATGGCCTGTTGGTGGCAGTGCGCCACCTCGGTGTTATGTCATCATTGTATACACTGTCGGCACGGACCCGCAATTCATGGGGTTGAACACGGGGCGCTTTCAGAGGGCGCTCGGGGCGTCTGGGGGCTGAGTTACCTGACATGGCGATTACATGCTGTGATCTGAATGTGATACTCGGTCGCATTCCGTGATGCCGATGTGACGATGCATTGTGTACGATGTTCCACAAGTATGCAAGTCAGTGGCGGGCAACGGACTGCCCTTACCGCACAAGCACAGTACTGGACGCAAACGTGGGAACTCAGATCTCAGCACCATACAATTCGCCCGGGCCCGACCCGTCCCCGCTGCTCCTGGAGCTGGCGCGGCTCACGGTCGCTGTGACACCCACAGCCGCCAATATGGCGGAGGTTTGCGCGGGCGCGCTCCTCGATCGTTTGCTCCAGGCATGCATGGCGCAACAGGGTGCGTTATTCTTGGGCGCGTGGCCAACTGACAGGCCTACGATGCGATTCATTACGTCTCAATGGCACGAGGGAAGACTTCAGCGGACATTGGCATTCCGAGGCATGG
>DASYGC010000032.1:0-5649 GCA_036000225.1 Ktedonobacterales bacterium
CATCGGACCTCAAGGGCACGGCGACCTTCTGGCACGTGCGCGGGGGCGACCAGGTGGAGGAACGCAGCGCCTGGAGCTATGCGGCGCCACAGCCTGGTGGGCCAGAGCTCGCGGGCTACGTGGCGTTCTTCTGGGACCATATGGACGCCTGGTATGAGGAGGACGAACGCGCCTTTGCCCACGCGCGCGACCCGTACAAGCTGGTGGATGTGCGCCAGAGCGCGCGCCACGTGCGTATCGAGCTGGCCGGGGTAACCCTGGCGGAGTCGCGGCGCCCGAAGCTGCTCTTCGAGACGGGCCTGCCCGTGCGCTACTACCTGCCGCCCGAGGATGTGCGCCTCGATTTGCTGGAGGAGAGCGCGACGACCAGCCAGTGCGCCTACAAGGGCGAGGCGGCGTACTGGTCGGCGCGCATTGGCGAGCGGGTGTATGCTGATGTGGCGTGGGGCTATCGCGAGCCGCTGCCGCTGGCGGCGCAGGTCGCGGGCATGGTCTGCTTCTTCCAGGAGCGCATTGATGTCCTGACCGTTGACGGCGCGGTCGTGGAGCGGCCACAAACGCCGTGGGCGCGGTAGGCGCGCTGCTTTGCCATACCTTTTCCCAGCGGCAAGGCGGCCCGCGAACAAGCATAGCAGAGTACCACAGCGGATGCGAAGCGACAGACCGCGAGCTGGCCAGCCGCCAGGAGGAGATCTTCACCTGTACGCTGCGCTTGAGCGGGGAGGTGAGCGGGTAGCGGCGTGGGCGGTGGGATAACGCGGCCCATAACGCGGCCAGAGCGCACACCCGTGCGCGACTACGGAGAATGGAGTCCAGCACGGAGTCCAGCACGGGGTTCAGAACGAGGCCAGAGCGCATACCCGTCGCGCAGCGTCGCCACTACGAAGTGAGCAGTCGCCGGGGATCGGGTACCAGCGCCACCGGCGGGCTGGCGCCGCCGGCATCGGCCCACGACGCGCCGCTGCGGGCAGACGGTGAGGCGACTCCTACCTCCGCCAGGCCGGCGCGCCGCTGGCCGCGCGGCAGCGACAGGGGAAAGAGGCCGTATTGCATCTTGAGCAGCAGGATGCGGCGCACCGATTGATCGATGCGCGCGCGTGTCAGCCGGCCGGAGGTCACGGCATCGCGCAGGGCGCTGACCATCACGCGCATCTGGTCGGGGCCGGCCAGCCCTTCGAGCATGTCGTTGCCGGCGATAATCGAGAGCACGCCGGCTTCGGGCATTGACCAGTGGGCGGAGATACCCTCCATGTAGAGCGCGTCGGTGATCACCACGCCGTCGTAGCCGATCTCGTCGCGCAGGATGCCCGTCACGATTGGCTGCGACAGCTCGGCGGGCATCACGGGATCGAAGGCGGGCATCAGCAGATCGGTAGTCATCACCATGCCCGGATCGTGGCTGAGCAGGGCGCGATAGGGCACGAAGTCGTGCTGCTCGATGTAGTCGCGGCTGCTGGTGACGACGGGCAGGCAGAAGTGCGGGTTGCAGTTGGCGCCGCCCAGGCCGGGAAAGTGCTTGAGGGTGGCAATGATGCCGTTACGCTGATAGGCATCCACCTGCGCGCCGCCCAGCTGGGTGACGAGTTGTGGATCGCCGCCGAAGGAGCGTGTCCAGATGCGGTCGGAGGTCTCGACATCGACGATGGGGGCGAAGTTGGTGTTGATCCCCAACTGGGTGAGTTGCCCGGCGATGGTGGTGGCCTGCTGCGCGGCGACGGCGGGGTCGCCGGTGGCGGCGATCTCATAGGCGGCCAGATGCGGCGGGAAGATGTTGCCCAGTTGTTCGTCGCCGCCGCCCTCTTCGTCGGCGCCGATGATCAGCGGAATGGGCGCCAGCGCCTGCATGGCGCTGGTCAGCGCGTGCATCTGGGGAATGGAGATGATGTTCATGCCGCCGTAGATGATGATGCCGCCGGCGCCTTGGGTGGCGATCATGTCGGCCAGCGCGGGATCGCCGGGATCGGTGCCGTTGTAGGCCACGACGAAGAGCTGGCCCAGCTCCTGGTCGAGGGTCATGTGGGCGATGGTGGCGTTGGCGAGCGCGATGCGGTAGTCCGCGCGCACGGGCGGCGTCAGGGGCGCGCTGTGGGCGGCGGCGGGCAGCGGACGCAGCGCCACCGTCGCGGTGGTGCGCGCGGCGGATAGGCCACAGCCGCTCAGCGCGGCCAGCAGCGCCAGCAGCAGCAGGCCAACCGCACTGCTGCGCTGCCTCAGCCCCGCGCCCGCCGCGTTGGGGTGCGGCAGCGCTCCGGTGAACGCCCGCACCGTGCGAGACGCCCCCCACCGCGACTTGCCCGCGCGCGCGCGTTCCATCAAAGCGATCCCTCTCTGTCTCCGAGTCCGCCTCGGCGTGGCACATGGGTGTGCAATACCGTTCAAACAGCACCACTGGTCGAGGCTGCAGTGCGTGGCGAGCTGGGTGGTGGGCGCAGGTCGCCGGGCGTATACCCATTCGCCACTACAAGCTCGGCGGCTAATCCCGGTGCGGCAGGGTGTAGAGCAGATGAGCGGCAGCGGGCGAATGGATTGCTCACATGGCCCACGTAGCCCTTAATTTGAACGGTAATGCACGGGTGTTCCGCCCTGGCCTATCAACTACAACGGATGAGGCGGTGCTCCGCAACGTCGTGGGGGGTCTTGTCCGTATCTGGGGAGAGGTGGCCGTAGCGGTGGCGCGGAACGAGCGGTATACTGTTGGCGCGGCCGACACCACGCCGAGATTCACACTCTCTGAGTCATCATCAGCATCGTCAACATCAGACCGGAGAGGAAGGACACCATGCGCATCTTTCAGCGCGCGGCCAGCCAGCGGGCGCGGCAGTGCGCGCCCGCCCTCGCGTTCGCGTTCGTGGCGTGCCTGAGCGTCGCGCTGGCGGGCTGTGGCTCGTCTTCTATGACCCTCACCACCAATACACCGCGCATCATCCCCAGCCCGACGGCAGTGGCGCTGGATGCCGGATTGGCGCGGGAGACGGTGTATGCGGCGACGCACGGGTCGGGCAGCGCCAGCGTTGGCTTCGTGCAGGCCTTCAACGCGCGCAGCGGCGCCAAACTCTGGACGATGCGCACTGGCGGGATGTATGGCGTGCCGGTGGTGGCGGATGGAAGCATCTTCGTCGCGCCGCAGGACGGCACCATCGACGCACTGGATGCCAGCACCGGCAAGCCCCAATGGACCTTTCAGCGACCCGACGGGCGCACGGATGGCTACGTCGCGGTGGTGGGGCCAACGGTATTCGTCACGTGCGATACCGGCACGGTGTATGCGCTCGACCGCGCGACGGGCAAGGTGAACTGGCAGTTCGCGCTGTCGGGTGTCAACGATCATAGCTATGCCGCACCGGCGGTCACCAACGGAGTCCTCTACTTCAGCGCGGGCGGCACCGACGCGGGCATCTATGCGCTGGACGCGGCAACGGGGCACGTGCGCTGGAAGACGGCGACGGCGCACGATGTCAACGGGGTGCCGGTGGTGGTGGACGGAACGGTCTATGCGGGATCGGAAGACCAGCAGCTCTATGCGCTGGATGCGGCGAGCGGTACGGTGCGCTGGCATGGGCTCACGGGCGGCGGGATCATCTCGCGTGCCGCGGTGGGCGACACGCTGATCTATGTCGTCGCGTCCGATCAGAAGGTGTACGCGCTGGATCGGCAGAGCGGCAAGCCGGTGTGGAGCTTCCAGGAGACGGGGTATGCGGTCGGCTCAGGCTCGGCGACGGGCGGAGCGCCCCTGCTCGTGGGCTCGGTCCTGTATGTTGGTGCGCAGACCGATGCGGTGTATGCGCTGGATGCGGCGAGCGGCAAGCTGATCTGGCAGTCCGCTGTCGATAGCTCGGTGGATAGCGCGCCGGCGGTGGTGGATGGCACGGTCTTCGCCACTTCGGATGCGGGGACCGTCTACGCACTGAGGGCCAGCGATGGGGCGCTGGGGTGGACACAGCCGGCGGCCAGCGCGATCTACGCCTCACCGGTGGTGGCGCCATGAGCGAGAACACCGCGCGCCCGGTGGCGCTGATCACGGGCGGCTCGCGCGGCATCGGCGCGGCCACGGCGGAGGCGCTGGCCGGGCACGGCTACGATGTGGCGCTCACCTACCACAACAAGGCGGCGCGC
Organism: Ktedonobacterales bacterium; assembly: GCA_036000225.1. GTDB lineage: Bacteria > Chloroflexota > Ktedonobacteria > Ktedonobacterales > JADMIN01 > DASYGC01. Next base: position 4,114 of record DASYGC010000032.1, read on the forward strand.
GCGGCGGAGGTGGCGGCGGCGGTCGAGCGGCAGGGGGCGCGGGCGCTGACGCTGGCCTGTGATATCACGCAGGCGGCCAGCCGGGCGGCGCTCTTCGCGGCGCTGGTGGCGTGGTGCCCGCGCCTGGACGCGCTGATCCTCAATGCGTCGGGCGGGCTGGAGCGCCAGGCGCTGGCGCTCGATCCCGAGTATCCAATGCATATCAATCGCGATGCGCAGGTGGCGCTGCTGGAGGGCGCGCTGCCGCTGCTGGCGCGCGGAGGCGCCGTGGTGCTGGTCACCAGCCACTGGGCGATGCTCTATGGCCAGGTGGCACAACTGCCCAACTACGAGCCGATCGCGGCGTCCAAGCACGCGGGCGAGCTGGCGCTGCGGGCGCGGCAGGATGAACTGGCCGCGCGCGGCATTCGACTGGCGTTTGTCACCGGCGATCTGATCGAAGGGACCATCACGCCGAAGCTGCTAGAGCGCCGCACGCCGGGCCTGGCACGCGAGCGCCGCGAGGCGGCGGGGCCGCTGCCCACCACGGCCGATATGGCGCGCGCCATCGTGGCAGCTGCCAGCGACGCGACGCTGCCCAGCGGGCAAACACTGGTGGTCGGTGGCGCGCTGGAGGCGCTGGTGGAGCACTATCCGCCGCACGGGTGAGCGTGAGCCGGATGGTCATTTGCTCTCGAACTCTTTGCCGAAGACCGCTGCCAGCAGCGCGGTGGCCACCTGCTCGCCCTGCCCGTTGGCGTCGCCGGGCACGACAGGGGCGGGATGGCGCTGCTGGCTGAGGTAGGCGTACAGGAAGGCGTCGATATGGCCCTCAAGCACCTCACGCGGGCGCCCCTCGCGATGATTGGTGCGCGGATCGCGCACGTACTGCGTCGGCGCCAGGCAGTAGATGCGCGCCACCTCGTCGCCGCCCGCCAGGCCACTGCTCTTGCTCGGGCGGGTGGTGCGCGCCGCCAGCAATGCCAGTGCCACGTGCTCGGCATCTTGCGCCGCGACACACACGCGCAGCCCGCTCACCTGATCGATCGCTTCGGCCAGCGTGCGGGGGCTGGCGGCGCGGCGCGCGCGGGCAGGTGGCGGCACGACACTCACGCGCACATCCTCCAGCTGGAAGGGCAACTGCTCGGGCTCGGTGGGCGGCACCGGCAGCACCTCGACGCGGGCCAACTGCACCTGACTGGCACGCCGGCCGCCGGGCGCGCCACGCGCCGGCGCGGCGCTCGCTGGCTCGCGCTGCAGTTTGTGGATGCCCTCTTCGCCGCGCAGCAACGCCTGCGCGCTGGGCCCCCGCAGCAGCAGGTAGGTGGCGCCACTCGCCGCGGTGGCGCTGGCCGCTGGGATCCCACGCGCCGGGGCGCCGCCCGCTGTCGCGCCAGCGATCGGATGAGCCGGGCTGATGACCTCAATCTCATAGCCCTGCAGCTGCGCCCACGCCGTGTACATGGCGCGCAACTGCTCCACCCAGTCGCCCGCGGGCCGCGCGCGCGGCGCCACCAGTGGGGTGAGGCAGATGAACGCCGCATCCAGGGGCAGCGT
>DASYGC010000033.1:0-5041 GCA_036000225.1 Ktedonobacterales bacterium
GCGCCCGCGCCCAGGCCATCTTCGCCGCGTTCGGCCTCGCCGGCTTCGAGCGGGCCTACCCTTTCACGCTGTCCGGTGGCATGCGCCAGCGAGTGGCCTTCGCGCGCACCGCGCTGGTCGCTCGCGAGGTGATGCTGCTCGACGAACCCTTCGGTGCGCTGGACGCGCTGACCCGCGCCACCCTGCAACGCTGGCTGGGTGACCTCTGGGGCCGGCTCGCCACCAGTTGTCTGCTGGTGACGCATGATATTGACGAGGCGCTCTTGCTGGCGGATCGCGTCTATGTGCTCACGGCGCGCCCCGGCCAGGTGCGGCTGGAGCGGCCGGTGCCACTGGAGCGCCCGCGCCGGGCGGAGATGCTCGCCTGTCCCGCGCTGGTCGCGCTGAAGGCGGAACTGCTAGCCGCGCTGGCGGATGTGTCCACGCCGGCGCAGCCCATGCCAGCGCGGCCCACGAATGCGCGGGCCGCCTCTCCGCGGCCCGCGCAGGCAGGCGTCGCGAGCGCAGCGTCCCGTGGGCCCTTAGAGCGCAGCGTCGCGGTTGAAACCGCCGGCTTAGGCTCGGTTTCAACCGCCGGCTCGCTTCTGCGTCCCGCCCTGGTGCGCGAAGGATTGGACCGCGCCCCACCAGGCCATGCGCTGCCCCTGCCGGACGAGGCAGCGGCGGAACCCGGCGCGTCACTCTGGCGTCAAACGCCGCGCGGCGCGCGCTGGCTGGGCAGGGTGGTCGCGCCGGTGGTGGTCGCGCTGGTGGTGCTGCTCGCGCTGTGGCAGTGGTACGCGAGCGCGCCGGGCGCCAATGCGCTGGTGCTGCCCACCCCCATCACGGTCTGGACCACGCTCATCCGCCAGCGCGCGGCCCTATGGGACAATGCGCTGGTCACGCTGTGGGAAACGGCGCTTGGCTTCAGTGTCGCGCTGGCGGCGGGCGCGGCCTTTGGCGTCCTGATCGACGCGTCGGCCTGGCTGCGACGCGCGCTCTATCCCCTGCTGGTCATGTCACAGACGATCCCGCTGATCGCGCTGGCGCCACTGCTGGTGCTCTGGTTCGGACCCGATCTGCGCTCGAAGGTCATCGTCGTCGTGCTGGTGTGTTTCTTCCCCATCACCGTCGCGCTGGCCGATGGCCTGCGCGCGGTGGACCCCGAGCTGATCAAACTGTTTCGCGCGTTCGGGGCCGGCTCGGTGCGCATCTTCTGGTCGGTGCGGCTGCCCGGCGCGCTGCCGTCGCTGTTCTCAGGCATACGCATCGCCATCGCCTATAGCATCATCGGCGCGATTTTCGCCGAGTACGTCGGCGCGAACGCCGGCCTGGGACTCTATATGCAACTGGAACTGCACAGCTTCGCCACTGCCGCGGTGATCGCCGCGGTCGTGGTCGCGGCGGCGCTGAGTGTCGCGCTCTTCGCGCTGGTGGCGGTGGTGGAGCGGCTGGCGCTGCCGTGGTACTACGCCGAGCGGCGCCGGGAGGGGCTTTGAGCCGACTTGGACCGCGGAGATCGAGAGGAGAAAGCGTTGGCATTATCCATGGTCACACGTACTGGTTCGTCATCGCGCCGGCTGCCGTGGCGCAGCGGCGCGGGCCAGTTGTCCCTGATGGCCCTGGTGGGGCTGCTGGTGCTGGCCGGCTGCAGCGGCACGCCCGCGCCGGCTGCGCGGACCGGCCAGTTGACGAATGTCACCCTGGCGCTGGACTATGTGCCCAACACCAATCACACCGGCATCTACGTCGCGCTGCAAAAGGGCTGGTACCGGGAGGCCGGCATCAATCTCACGCTGCTGCAGCCGGGCGCTACGGCGCCTGAGCAGCTGGTGGGCGCCGGCCAGGCCGACTTTGGCATCAGCTTCACCGAGGGCGTGACCTCCAGTCGCGCCGCCGGCGTGCCCATCGTTTCAATCGCGGCCATCATCCAGCACAACACCTCCGAGCTGATCGCGCTGAAGAGCTCGGGGCTGGATTCGGTCGCCAAGCTCGCTGGCAAGCGCTATGCGGGCTTTGGCGCGCCCGAGTATGAGAAGCCGGTCATCGCGCTCGCGCTCAGTTGCGGGGGAGCGGCCAACCCGAGCTTCCAGTACACTGCTACCGCCGTCACCGCGCTGACGGCGCTCACCAGTGGCCAGTTCGACTTCGCCTGGGTCTTCCATGCCTACGACACCACCGCCGCGCAACAGCAGGGCATCGCTCTCAACGTCTTCCCGATTACCGACTACTGCGTGCCGGACTACTACACGCCGGTGATCATCACCAACCAGCAACTCATCAAACAACACCCCGACCTCATCACGCGCTTCATGCGCGCCACCGCCGAGGGTTACAACTATGCCATCGCCCATCCCCACGCGGCGGCGGACCTGATGGTCGCGGGCGCGCCCAAGGGCAGCTTCAACGGCACGGCCTTTGTCTATGCCAGTCAGGACTACCTCAGTCCGCTCTACGCCGCGGGCGCCAAATGCTGGGGTGAGCAGTCGCTGGACAAGTGGACCAACTACCCACGATTCATGTACGTTCACGGCGCGCTGACCGATGCCAGCGGCAACCCGCTCACCAGTCCACCGGACTTCGCCGCCGCGTTCACCAACCAGTTCCTGCCCGCGTGCTGAAATGAGGTGAGTTCGGCGGCGCGAGGTATGCCAGTGGCTGGGATCGGGCGAGGTGGCGTGACCGTCGTATCGCGTATCGCGGAGGGCGTACATCCGTACGCCCCTACGGAGGGTGAGGCGCCTTTGGGATGATGTCTTGCTCATCGTGGGTGGGGGCGTCCGGTGGACGCCCGGACGAAGCGACAGCAATTATCCGAAAGTGGTATGAGGCGCGCCGTGTGGTGCACAGATGGGTGCGCGCTACGCCGTGTCGTAATGGGTGCGATGCCAGGGTCGGCTCCTACGTCGCGCCAGGATGTGGGCGGTGCAGCACACCAGGTTCACATGAAGGCGTATGCATTGCGACATCCAGTGCGAGGCGGCGCCATTGCGGAAGATAACGAGATGAAGATAACGAGATAGAGAGGGTTTACATCCGTAAACCCCTACGGAGCGGGGAGGAGCAGCGCGTTTCATCGTGCGGTGCGGCAGAACGTGGCCCGGAGGGCACCATGGTGCGCCGCGAGGAGCAGTTTGACGGCCAGAGCGACGCTACGCTACACCCGTGTGCCACGACGGAACGCCACCGATCATCCGAACTTGGTATCACCTACCAGGCGCGGCGTTGCAGGATGGAGGCGGTGCGGCGGCACCAGAAGCGCAGACGGCTGAGCGCATCCGGCTGGGGCACGGGGCTGGTCGGGCTCACGACATCGCCAATCAGCGCTTCCAGGCCCATCAGGGTCGTACGCACCCAGGCCAGGTCGGTGAGCAGCTGCCAGGTGGCGTCGTCGCGCACGGCCGTCACGCCACGGTCGTCGAGCGCCTGGCGATGCTGGGCGAGCGTCACGTCGGGATCGAGTGCGCGCCAGGTATGGGCAAGCCAGAGGCTATCGAACGTCGCCGGTCCAGCCGTGCACAGCGCCCAATCGAGCAGGATGAGGCGGCCATTGCGCTCGCCCAGGTTTGCCAGCCAGGCATCGCCGTGCGCGAGCGTCGCGGGCGCCGCGCGCAATGCCTCGACCAGTCGCGCTGGCGCGTCCAGCACGCGCTGGATCGCGGCGGCGTCCGCGCTAGCGATCAGCCGCGGGAGTTGCGACCACCGGCCGAGCGCCCGCGCGGCATAGTGCTCGTGCGTCAGCGGCTCGTGCGTAATCGCGGCGGTCAGGCGCGCGGGCGTGAGGGCGAATAGTGCGGCGGCGGGGGAGGTGAGCCAGGGGCAGGCGCTGAGTTCAGCGGATTCCCAGAAGGTCGCGTGCAGGGCCGCCAGGCCAGCGATGATCCGCGCCACCAGCGCCGCGTCCACCGGTTCATACGACCCGCTCGCGGTGAACAGGTCGCTGGTGAGGTCTGGCAGCAGCAGGACGCCGGTGCCGTCAGCTGACGCCACGCAGGCCAGCACCGGCGCCCAGATCGCCGGCGGCAACCGACTCCAGAGCGGCGACTGCGTCAGTTGGAGCTCGCGGCAGGCGCTGTCGTCTGACGCACGCATCAGCCAGTTGGCCGTGGGATCGAGGTTTTTGAGGATGTAGGCCGAACCGGGTGCCGCTGGCGCGGTGGCGCTCACGCGCTCCTCCGTGGCCGGGACCACGCGCAGGCGCTCGATGCGCGCGCCGCTCAAGCCGCCCGCGATCGCCTCACGCGTGAGGTGGGCGTGGCCCAGCGCGCGTCCGGTTACGCGCGCGAAGGCCGCTGGCGCGAGCAGGCGCGCCAGCGAGGGATAGAGGGGCGGATAGGTCGCGGTCACGATCAGCACCTCTAGTAGAGGATGAGGATCTGGGTGGAGCCGGGAACCGCTGTAGATGGGTAAATGGTGACGGTAAGATTGGTGTTGCCCGAAGAGGCCGGGCATTGGGCGATGCTGCAGGCGGTGATTTGTACGAAGGACCCGCTGGTCGCATTCGCCACCTGCTGCCAGTGATTGGCGGGGAGCTGCGCGGTGTAGAACTGCTCGGCCATCTGCACGGAATCGCCGGTACACAGGCCGAAAGCGCCATTGGCGCCGTTGATCGAACCGAGATGCATCTGGGCGCCAGGATAGGTGGGGATGTTGCTGGGCAGCGTCGCGTTGACCTGTTGCTCGTGAGGGTCGCAGACATCGCCAGTGCCCAACGTGCCGGGGGTGCCACCGGCGGGATAGGTGGGGAATGGGGGCGGGGTCAGTGCCGCCTGATCGGTCGCGGTGGGAAATCCGGCAATGGCCGTACCCGTGGTGGTGGGTGTGCGCGTGGCGCCGCTAGCGGCCGTGCCGCTGGCGCAGGCGGCCAGCAACAGACACACACAGGCGGCCACCAGACCCACGACCAGCCCTGGCCGGTGCGCCACTCGTCCCATACCGTCCCAGATTGCGCCCTGCCTCATCATCCCTCCCCATGCGCCGCCGCGTCTGCCGGCCTGACCCAGATCCGGACGGGCCATACGCCGCTCGCGGACATCCTGCCTCAGAGTATACCCTAGCCGTC
>DASYGC010000034.1:0-6435 GCA_036000225.1 Ktedonobacterales bacterium
ATGACACGGTTATACAGATACTCGGTATCGGCGTAATCGGCATCGTTTTCGTACTGGGACATCGCGCGCTCCGCTTTGTACCACGCCCAGCGCAGAGAACTGGGGGGGAGTGGACTGCTCTCGACGCATTCTACCAGAGAACCCCGCTCGGTGCCTCTGCCTTCAGGCCCGACCGGTTTCCACCTTGGCAGTACCATCGCGGAAGCTGATAGCATGGTGGTGCGAAAGGCTTATCACAAAGCAGCGGGAGGCACCCATGAGCAACGCGGATGACCTCAAGCCGGGGACGATCCTCCCAAAGCGTCACAGGTAGAGAGGGCGCGGACTTTCATGCGAACATTAAAGGACCTGTATACCTACAACACCTGGGCCAACGCCCAGGTCTTCGCGATCTGTCGCGAGGTAGAGCAGGCACGGCTAGACGAGCAGGCGCCGGGAACCTACGGCACGCTGACGGAGACGCTCAAACATCTGGTGGGGGTCGAGGTCGTCTATCGGCAAATGCTGCGCGACGAAGCGCTGGACGACGGGGGAGCACGGGACGAGTTCTTCGCGCACGACCTGGCCTGGTTCGCGGAGCGTGCGGCACAGGCCGGGCGGGAGTACACCGCACTGCTTGCAAACGTCAACGCGGCGTTCTACGACGAGCCGCTGCATGTGCCCTGGTTCGACTTCGCGCTGACCAAACACGATGGCCTGCTGCAGGTGCTGAGTCACTCGGCGCAGCACCGCGCGCAGGTCTTCAGCGTGCTCGGCGTCCACGGCGTTGCGGTGCCCGATCTGGACTATGTGCTGTTTGTCCAGAGCAAATTGCCTGAGGGCGGGGAGAATTCGCTACCGCGTAGTGGGTGATCTTCGCGTGAGAGCCGCTGGAAGGGATGGCGAATCCGGGTGGGAGAGGTGGGGTATCGGCGAACAGTATGGCGGCGCGGTCGGGCGAACACGCGCGGGGGTGAGGTGGTGGCGACGCGGGGAATCGAACCCCAGTTGTGTGGATGAGAACCACATGGCCTGCTGTTAACCGACGCCGCCAGAGAAGGTGTGCCCGGAGGAAGTCGAACCGGCATGGTGCGAGCCACGTTCGCGGGTCCTGCCATTGGACGATGGTCACCGAGTGTGGCGAGATGGCGCCCTCGACGGGAGTTGAACCCGCTGCTTTCTGTTCGACAGACAGATGTGCAAAACCGGTACACTTCAAGGGCTGGTGGTGTGCGTGATGCGAATGTGGTGCGAGCGCACCTCCTGCTCTCGTGCCGTAACCGTGGCAGTGCGGTCCGGATGGGAGGATTCGAACCTCCGGCCTCCGGGATATGAGCCCGGCGCGCTAACCACTGCGCTACACCCGGAAGACGAATGGCGGGCGTGCCTCACGTTGAGGCGTGGTTCGAGGAGCAGGAGTCGAACCTGCACCTACGGGATCAGGGTCCGCTGCCCTACCGATTAGGCGATCCTCGAAAGTTGGTGTGTGACGGGTGGATTGGTGTGTCGAGAGCAGTATAACGAACTATTTGCGATTTGTCAAGCGCGCGTGATCTTGCCAGCTATTACGCGCCCTGGTATGATGGACGCCGTTCAGGGGGATGCTGATGTGAAGTTTGAGCCGGGTACACCACGGCCCGGCAGGCGGAGGAACAGATGTTGCCCGCACGATCCAACTCGGAGCATCCGAGCGATGCGCTTTCGCGCGTGTCCCTGACGAATCCCGATGCGTTCACCGCGCCGCGCTCGCCGATCGAGGTCGTGCGCGGGTACGAGCGCGCACGGCGCCAGCGTCTGGTGCGCCTCACGGCGTTGGGCGTCGCCATCGTCTCGTTTGTGCTGGTGCCGAGCACATTCTTCCCAGCGGTGGATGGGGTTTCGCTGGTGGCGTTGATGCTGGTGCTGGCTGGCTCGCTGTCCGGCTATCTGCTGAACCGCGCAAATCGCGTGAGCGCGGGCGCCTACCTGGCACTGGGAGGTGGGACGCTGGGGGTGATGTGGCTCATCACCGCGCGCGCGATCCTGCAACCGGGTCTGGCGCCCACCGATCTGCGTCTGTATGATTTCTTCGTGTTGCCGATCCTGGTCTCGGGCATCCTATCTAACCGCCGCGCGCCGATCATCGTGGGTGCGGTCACATCAGTCTACACCCTGGTTTCGCTGCTGGTGTTGCCACACACCGCCGCACTGCAACTGTACTGGGATGGACGCGATCCGCAGACGCTGGGCTCGCTCTATGATGTGATCGCCATTCCCATCGTGATCCAGGCGCTCACGGCGCTGGTGGCCTGGCTGGGGGCAGACAGCATCCGGCGGGCCCTGCTGGAAGCGACGCGCGCGCAGGAGCTTGCGGTGGCCAACGAGCGCATCCTGGCGCAGGCGGCGGAGATCGCACTGCAGCGCCAGCGGCTGCGAGAGGGGATTGGCCACATTCAGCAGGTGCATACGGCCTTCACGCGCGGCATGTATGAAGCCCGCGTGCGTATCCCCGATGGCGAGCTGTTGCCCCTGGCAATGAGCATTAATACGGTGCTGGACTATGTGCAGCGGCAGATGGGGACGCAGACGCAGCGCCAGCGCGCCGACCAGGGCGCGCATGCGCTGGCTGAGGTGTTACGTCGAGTGCGCGGCGGCGGCGGAGAGTATGTCTCGCCGGGTTACACGGGCACGGCCTTTGATGAGGTGCTGGCTGAGCTGGCGGAATGGCATTACGCGGGCCGGCTAGCCAACCCCTATGGGCCAGCTGGCGGCAGGCCCTGAACCGCCGGCCCGTTGCTCACCCGCGCCGCAGGCGACGCTCGGCCCGCTCGACCGTATCCAGCAGATCGTCGAGGTCGAAAGGCTTGGCCAGGACGGAGACCTCCAATTGGTTCAGGAGGTCCGCCAGGGGCGGGGTCAGTGAGGGCAGGTTCGCCGTCATGAGAATCAGCGCGTGGTGACCCGCGAGCGCGCGATCGCCGGCAACCGCGCGCAACACGCCGCCACCATCCAGTCGTGGCATGCGCAGATCGAGCAGCACAACGCGCGGTGTGTCATCCGCGCGCATGTGCTCCAGCGCGGCGAGACCGTCGGCGGCCTCGGCAACGTCGTAGCCGGCATCTTCGAGAATGCCGCGCACGATCTGGCGAATCGGCTGCTCGTCGTCGACGACGAGCACCTGTGTCTGATTCCGCGTATCCCGTTCCATCATCTCTCGTCCACTCGAACCCAGTGCGCCAGGGTGGGCAGCCCCCGTGATGGCCAGCCTTGCCGCGCTCATCCGCACCGACCATCCGAGTAGCCGGCACGCCAGCCGCGGGGGTATCTCACCGGGCCTGACTGGGAGGTTGTCCGATCCCGCATAGTGTCCTCAACGCCGGTAACAAAGCAGCGTAACACGACGGCATAGAAGTACATGGCCTGGATGGGTATGCGTCGTGGGGTAGAATCTGGAGCGCACCATCCTGGCCTCGTCGGGGGAGCATGGGATGCGCGCGGAAAGTGAGGCGGTCACCGTGGCAGGTACGATCCCTGAGGCGGCGGGCACGGTTCCAGCGGCAACGCACCATCGCGTGTTCGCGGCGATGTATGAGCGCATGGCACGCGCTGGCGGCGAACGCACGTTTATGGAGCCGCTGCGCCGTGACAGCGCCGGGAGAGCGCGCGGTGTGGTGCTGGAGGTGGGTGCGGGCACGGGTCTCAACTTCGCCTGGTACGATCCGGCGCGGGTGGAGCGGGTGGCGGCGATCGAGCCGGATGTGGCGATGCGGCGCTACGCCGAGCGGCGGCGGGGCACGGCGCGGGTGCCGATCACGCTGACGGCGGCGCCGGTCGAGGCTCTGCCCTTTGCCGATACGAGTTTCGACAGCGTGGTGGCCACGCTGGTCTTCTGCTCGGTGGGCGATCCGGCGGCGGGGTTGCGCGAGATCGTGCGGGTGCTCAAGCCCGGCGGGAGCCTCTATCTGGTCGAACATGTGCGTGCGCGGGGTGCGCTGGCGGCGCGCATCCAGGATTGGATGGTGCCGCTGACGACGCGTTTTGCCGGCAACTGCCACTGGAATCGCGACACAGCTAGCACGGTGCGCGCGGTGGGATTGGGGGTGGTGCGGCTGCGCGAGACAGGTGGCGGTATGCACCCGATCATCGTGGTGGAGGCGGTGCGCGGGATATCATCTACCCCATAGCTCAAGCGAGGGGCTTGCATCACGCGCTCCATCCGACACTGTCCCCCAGCCCTCAAGGGCGGGGACTTCGCGCCGCGGATGGCGCTGACGACGCGACCATCACGGCGATCTCCCGTGCGAGCGCGCTGAAGGTCTGGAGCAGATCGGGCGGCGCGATGACCTGGAACCGGCATCCCAGGCCAACGAGAAAGCGCGCGGCATGCTCCAGGCTGGCGTCGTAGGCGCGCAGCAGGACGCCATCGGGCGTCTGTTCCAGTGTGGCGAACGTGGGCGGCGTGCGCTGGCTGGCATCCGCAAAGGTGGTGAAGAGCAGCACCTGAATCAGCCAGGTAGCGGGGATGGCGGCGAAGGCCTGAACGGCATAAGCGAGGCAGTCAAAGTCTGGCGGGCGCGTGAAGCACTCCTCGCGCGGCGCGATCGCGAGCACGCGATCCAGGCGGAAGATGCGCATGCCCTGGCGCAAATGGCAGTAGCCAACGACGTACCAGCGCGCATCATGGTAGACAACGCCATAGCAATCCACCATGCGCTCGGTTTGCGCGCCGTCGCTCTGGCGATAGCGCAGCCACACGCAGCGCCCGTCGCGGCTGGCGGCGCTGCACAGGGCGATCAGGTCGGGCCGCGGTGGGTGGTCGGGCGCGGCGGGCGCGCTGGATGTGGCGGGCGCATCGAGCGCGACCATGGCGCTGATGGCCCGCACGCGCTCGCGCGCCGGCAGCGGTAGGACGCGCTCCAGCTTGGCCAGCGCGCCCGCAGTGGGCGCCGCCATCTCGGCCAGATGCAGCCGGCGCGCCGCCAGCAGACCCAGCGTGACGGCCAGTGCCTCATCGTCGGTGAACATCAGCGGTGGCAACTTGTAGCCGGGCCGTAGCGCGTAGCCGCCATAGCGCCCACGCCGCGCCGCCACGGGGATGCCCATATCCTGCAGCATGGTGACGTAGCGGCGCGCGCTGCGCGTGTTGACCTGGAGCGCGGCGGCGAGCTCCGCCGCCTTCAGGTTGGGCCGCGATTGCAGCAGATCAAGCAGCGACAGCAGACGTGTCGCCGGTGAATACGCCGTGTGCATGGTGGGGGCCTCACATGGTCATGGTTGATGGCACGGGATGGTCAATGTGGACCGAATCCGACCACATTGCGGGTTATACTGCATTACAGAGCGTCACGCCAGTCGCGTCCAGAGGCCGGCGCGAAGCGGGATGCCAGGTGCAGAGTGAGGAGGAAGCGTATGACACATGGGTCGTTGGCGCGAAAGCCGCTGGTCGCGGAGCGCACGCGGTGGCTGAGACTGGAGACTGAGGGGACGAACCGCATGACAGAGGATGTCAGCGAGAGCACCGCCAAAGAGACGGCACTGCGGGACCTGCGGCGAATTCCGGGCGTGGGGCAGAGTATCGGCGTGGATCTGTGGGACCTCGGCGTGCGGCGGGTGGAGCAGCTGGAAGGGGCTGACCCCGAGCGGCTCTACGAGCGGCTGTGCGCGCTACGCGGAACGCACATCGATCGCTGCATGCTGTACGTGTTGCGCTGTGCCGTCTATTTCGCGGGGCCGGAGCCACACGACCCGGAACTGCTGAAGTGGTGGGCCTGGAAGGACGCGGCGCGCCCACGCGGCTAGCGTGCTTTGCCTGGTTTGCCTGGTTGCGAGAGAGCCTGGCACGGTGAGAACATCAGGAGGACGGATCAATGAAAGTCTTGTTTGTCGCGGGATTCGGACCGATTGTGGCGGATATGAGGGCGAGTCAGACATTTTACGCGGACGCGCTGGGATTGTCCTTCGAGGGCGACGCGTCCTATCTCTTCACGCACCAGCTCGATGGTGTGAAGCACTTCGCGCTCTGGCCACTCGCGGCGGCCGCCCAGTCGTGTTTCGGCACCGAGGTCTGGCCAAGTGACTTGCCAGTGCCGCAAGGGTGGATCGAGTTCGAAGTCGACGATGTGGCCGCGGCCACGGTGGAGTTTGAATGCAAGGGTTACCGCGTGCTGGTGGCGGCGAAGGAGGAGCCGTGGGGACAGACCGTCACCCGGATCATCGGGCCAGATGGTCTGCTCGTCGGCATCACCTGGACCCCATCCCTGCGCGCTGACCAAGCGCAAGCGTCGCCATCCTGACCGGCAACCTTCGCGACGATGTCCCGAGTCGCCCACAAACAGCATAGCGGGAGAAATCGTATGCGGGCCAAACCCAGTCATCTGACAGACGAACATGCGGCGCGTTTCCAGAATCAGCGGGTGGTGGAGGTCTATCCGCTGCGCGCGCCGTATCCGCCGCAAATCTTCGATACGCTGGTGGACC
>DASYGC010000035.1:0-4983 GCA_036000225.1 Ktedonobacterales bacterium
GAACCGGCGCCGCCTGGCGGGCGGCCTCGCGGCGCTGGGCGCGGTCGCCACGGCGCTGATCCTCGTGCTGGGGGGCGGCGCCAAAACCGGGGCGCTGGTCAATACGCTGTTCGCCACTCCCACGGCCACCGCCCTCGGGGCCAATACGCTTGATCTCGTCAATACGGTGCCCTGGGGCCACCTGACCATCGACGGGCGCAAGGTCAGCGTGGTGGCAAATAGCATTCCCGAGATCGTCCAGCTCGCCGGCGGCCAGCACCAGCTCGAGTATGATGCGCCGCCATTTCCCCGGTTGCGCTGCCAGGTCACCGTTCCCGCGGCCAGTGCTGACACCTGCCCGGTTACCGACGCCCCCCAAAGCTGGGGGTCGGATAACGGCGGCGCCGCGCGCGTGCTCGACATGGGCGCGCTGGTCAGCAATCTGCCACCCGATCAACTGAACCAGCTGGCGTTTATGGTGCAGTCTTTGTTGGATTCGCGCGCCAGCACGACGATGCTGGCGCCCGGCGACCACTACATGGAGCCGGATGACCAGGTCGCCACCGCTCAATCCCCTTTGCTCGCCACGATCAGGACCGTGCTCAACACCGACCCGAACGCTGGCCCTTCCGTCACTGGCTTCGTGTGCCTGCCCTTTTGCGATGGCCAGACCGGCCAAATTGCGGATTACTCCAGCCCGAACGGCTGGACCTTGCAGGCGAATGCGCAAATGCAATGGGTGATCACCACCAGCGACAGGAAGGTGGTTGACACGATCCCCATCGCAATTGCTGGCGCGCAGCGGACCTCAGCGCCAGATGCCGCCTTGATCACGCTGCCGCTCACCGTGACCTGGAATGGCGGCTGGCAACCCGGCGCGCGGTTCGCGCTCGCCACGGTGGACCCCGTGGGGACTGGCGCTTTCGGCAGCGAACTGTGTAATGTCGCGCAGCAGTTGATCGGGATGCAGGCGAGCAGCACCGGCTCCCCGAGCGTAGCCGATCAGTGCGCGCTGATCGGCAATCCGGTTGATGGCTGTCTGGTCCAGTGGCAGCCCACCGACGTCAATGGCAACAACGTCGGGCCGCCCGCGTACCTGCTGTTCCGCTTCGGCGTGCTGCTCACCGCCAACCAGGTGGCGATGGCACTGTTTCCCGGGCTGACTGTCGCCGGCAACCAGGAGCAGGCGCTGGCACAACAGATCGCCACGGCAAACGGGCCGCCGCCCCCAGTCGCGACACCGATTCCCGTCACGACTGCCGTCGGGGTGACCAACTAGCGTTTCTCGCGGGCGGCGGCAGTCCATAGCGTGTGAGATTTGCCGTGGCGACGACGAATACTATACGGTGTATGCGCAGCCGGTGCGGATCGTGGCGCCGGGGCATGTTGGTGGTCGATGGCCAGGAGGGTGTGGCGCATGACGGTTGAGCAGGGCAGGCGCGAGCGCGCGGCGGGGTCGGGGAATGCCGGACCGGTGAACCACCCGTCGCCGCTGTGGCGCACGTCGCGCGCCTCGCCCGTGTCGGCATGGCGCGTCGCCCGGCTACACCTGGGCAGCGGCTGGCGCATGCTGCTGGCGGTCGGCTTTGGCATCCTGGTCGCGGTGGTGCTCGTGGCGACGGTGCCACTCTACAGCATCCTGGTCGGCAACGTGCAACTGCAGGCGACGCTCTATGGCGACGATCCCATCGCGCGCGATGTCGAGATCCAGGCGCCCAGCCAGCCACTCACCCCCGTTGCCGCCCAGCGGCTTGACACCGCCGTGCGCCCCATCGCCGCACGGGCCCTGGTGGCGCTCACCCAGCCCAGCATCACCCGTTACTATTCGGCCAACACGATGCTGGTGGTGGCGCTGCGCGGCCAGCCGCTGAGCAGCGGCACCAACATGGGCCTCGACCTGGTGGCGTACGATGCCGCCCAGGCGGCGCCCCATATGCGGCTGATCGCCGGAACCATGCCCCAGCCGCCCGGTCCCGCCACCGCCAGCGGGGCAGCGGCGCCCGCCGACCTGGTGGTCACGCAGCAGATGGCGCAGGACCAGGGGCTCCACGTGGGCGATGCGGTGCTGGTGGCCCAGCGGGGCAACGGCGCCCATCAGATCGCCGGGCAGGTCGTGGGCATCTGGGCGCCGCGCGATGTCAACGATCCCTTCTGGAACGGGCGCACCTTCGAGGCCGTCGGGACGGATGCGGGCATCGTCTATCCGGCCTTGCTCGATCCACAGACCTTCCTCCAGGATACCCAGTTCACGGGCCTCGAAACGCGCGAGCACTGGGTGTACTACGCGATTCCCGCGCGCTTCAACACCGGCAATCTGACCAGCGTGCGCAACGGCCTGGGCACGCTCACCAATCAATTGACCAACGCGCTGCAGGCGCAGGGGGTCAGTAATGTGCTGGTGCTGACCAACCTGCCACGCGACCTCGGCGACGAGCAGGCGCGCATTGACTTGCTCAGCCAGCCGCTGTACATCGTGACGGTTCAGGTGCTCGGCCTGGCGCTGCTTTTCGTGCTGGCGATGGCGGGACTGCTGATCGAGGGACAATCGAACGAGATCGCCACCCTGCGCAGCCGCGGCGCGGGACGCGCGCAGATGCTCGCCAGCTATGCGTTGCTGGGCCTGCTGCTGGCGGCCATCGCGGCGGTGGCGGGGGCATGGCTGGCCGGATGGCTTGCCATCGCGCTGATTGACTGGCTGATTCCCACGGCAACGTTGGCGCAGGCCCACATCACCACGGCCTATCTGGGCGGGCTGGCCACCCCCGCCGCGGCCGCCCTGCCGGCCATCGGCGGGGCCCTGCTGGGCGAGGGCGCGGTGGTCATCGCGGCGCAGCGTGCGGGCCAGCTCGATATTCTCGCGTTCCGGCGCGAACAGGGGCGCACCAGCCATCAATCGGTATGGCGGCGCTATTATCTCGATCTGCAGATCGCGGTGATCTGCCTGCTGGCCTATCTCGACCTGAGCCAGTTCGGCGGGCTGGGCGTGCGCGAGGCGCTAGGTGGCGCGACGAGCAGTCCAGTGCTGCTGCTGGCGCCGGGGCTGTTGTTGCTGGCGGGCGCGCTGATCCTGCTGCGCCTGCTGCCATACGCCGTTGCGCTTGGTCTGCGTGTGGCGGCGCGCCGGCGCGGCGCGACGGGGATGCTGGCCTTCGCGCAGGTCGCGCGCAATCCCGCGGCGCCCAGCCGGCTGACGCTCTTGCTGGCGCTGGCCATCGGGCTGGGGATCTTCGCGCTCACCTTCGATGCCTCACTCACGCGGAATGCCGCCGATCGCGCCAGTTATCAGACGGGCGCCGATTTCCGACTGCAACAGCAGGCGCCTGAGCCGGGAGTGGTGGATCAGCGTATCCGGGCGCGCCTGGCCGCGCTGCCGGGGGTGCTGGGGGTTTCAGCGGCGTTGCGCTTTCGCACGTTCACCACCTTCACCCAGGGCGCGGCGAGTGTCAATGTCCTGGCGGTGGATCCCGCCACGTGGGCCCAGACCGCGGCCGCGACCTCCTGGCGTGCCGACTATGCCAGCGCCACGCCCGCCGCGCTGATGGCCGCGCTGCAAGCGCACCAGTGGGGCGCGAACGACGCCGATAGCGTCGGGCAAACCCTGGCGGGTGATAGCGGCCATCCGATATTCACTATCGTCAGCCAGACGTTTGCCAGCGCGCTGGGCCTCAAAGTTGGCGCGCGGATTCCCCTGGTGTTGGGCATCGGCTCGAATACCACCTTCGTCGTCGGCGCGGTGGTAAACGACTTCCCCACGCTGTATCCCGCGCAGGCCGAGGATGGCTTCATCGTCGTGAATCTATACGACTACCTGGGCGCGCTCAGCGCCACCAGCGCCACGAGCGCGGGAACGTTCGGCCCCAATGAGTACTGGCTGAAGACCACCAATGACGCTGGCCAGCTCGCCGCGCTGCGCCAGGCATTGAGCGCGCAGCCGCCGGAGCTCGATCTGGCGCATGTCGTCGATCGCCGCGCGGCGGAGACCGCCATCGCCGGCAACCCGATTGCCGCGGGCATGCGCGGCCAGTTGCTGCTGGGTGCGCTGATCGCCGCGGCCCTGGCGGTGCTGGGCAGCATCGTGCAATCCGCCATCGCCGCGCGTCAGCGCACCGTGCAGTTTGCTGTGTTGCGCACGCTGGGCATGACGCTACGCCAGTTGACACGGGTGCTGCTGGGGGAGCAGTTGATCGTCTACCTGTTTGGCCTGATCGGCGGCACGGTGCTGGGCGCGCTCCTCACCACTACGACGCTGCCCTTCTTGCAGTTCGGCGACACGACGATTGATCCGACGCAGGTAGGTGTGCCACCACTGGTGCTCGTGACCAACCCGCTGACACTCGCCGGCTTCTATGGCGCACTCGGGCTGGCGTTCGTCGTGGCGCTGCTGCTCGCCGCGACCTACTCGGGACGCATCGGGCTGAGCCAGGCGATGCGGCTGGGCGAGGATTGACGCGCCGCGTCAGCCGATCTCCGCTCGCAGCAGCGCCAGCGCGTCCGCTCGCGCACGCGCCGTACACCGGGCTGCCCGCGGCCACGCGCATCGCGCGGTTCATCGTCAGTCGGATAGAGCGGGACCGGGAACGCGGCAGGCGTTGTCAACTGACGACCGGTCGCGCTGACACCGCGAGGCGCTCAGCCCAGATCGAAGGCGACGGGCCAGGTCACGCGACCCGGCGGACGCCGCCGCTGGCGCACCTGCGCCAGGTAGTCATCGAGCGGGCTGGGGCCGAGCGCGCGGGCCATCGCGGCGGCGCTGGCGACGCAGGCAGCCTGGCCGAATGCCGGCGTGGATGCGGAGCGCGGATGCAGTGGCAGGATGCACGTGTTCGCGGGGGCGTTCGCTCCTTGCCTACCGAGCAGCGTCGCGACCATCGCGCGGGCGGTGGCGCCATCGCGCGCGAGCAAGACGCGCGGCGCGGCCGGCTCATGGTCGTGGGTGCGGGTGTAGCCCACCACCTCCCCATCATAGATGTAGACACTGGCGCGCACGGCAGGATTGGGACTGAG
>DASYGC010000036.1:0-3932 GCA_036000225.1 Ktedonobacterales bacterium
GATCGGGCATCGGGACAGCCTCTTTCCCTGACGGGTGGAAATGAGATGGGCACGAGCGGCGGCACTGGTGGGCGGCGGGCGCTCCGCGGCGGCACACCGCATGCGCGGGGAATCGTAGCACGGCAGACACGCCAGCGGCAAGGTGAGGAGCGGGCCTTCGATCCGGCCAACGTCATACGCCTTTCGGGTGAAGACTGGCTCGGCGTGGGTCCGGGCGTGCACCGGACGCCGCTACGACGGCCGGGCGTCCACCGGACGCCGCTACGCAGCGACAGCAATCAGCCGGCGGCCGCATGCCCTGTGGCACAACGTCCAGCGACCCGTCGCGCGGGCGAGCCACGCCTGGTGGTAGGAGCGATGGCCGTCCCCGCAAAAAAGCGGCCGACGAGGGCCGCAACCAGTGGGCGTGGTCCTGGCGCTCGTCCGTCGCGGCCTTCAGGCCAAGCCAGATGGCAGGTCTTCAGCTCACCGCTTGCTTCACGAGCGCGGCGATGCGCGCCTCCGCGGCGGCGGTCAACTCCGTCAGCGCGAAGGCGACCGGCCACAGGCCGCCGTCGTCGAGATTCGCGCTGTCGTTGAAGCCCAGCGTCGCGTACCGCGTCTTGAACTTGGACGCGGGTTGGAAGAAGCAGACGATCTTGCCGTCCCTGGCATAGGCGGGCATCCCGTACCAGGTCTTCGACGAGAGGGCTGGCGCGCTGGCCATGATGATCGCGTGCAGCCGCTCGGCCATGGCGCGATCAGGTGCCGCCATCTCAGCGATCTTCGCGAGCACCTCGCGCTCTCCGTCCGCCTTGTCCGCGCCCGCCTTCTGCTCGTGGGCGCGTTGCCGCATCGCGGCGCGTTCCTCGTCCGTGAATCCCTTGCTCGCCTTCGCGGGCGGCTTCGTCGCCTTCTTGTCGTCAACTCCCATGTGGGACGCTCCTTTGCGGAGTTCGGCGTGTGAACGCCGTCGGGACGTAGAACGGAGCGCCAGTGGCTCCATGCTACCAGACCATTCTCTTTGTGGCGCTCCAGCCGGTAGCCTAAACAAAAGGACAGACGTCCGACTGCCGCACGTGCGGCAGGACGTGTGCGTAGATGCTTAGTCGTACAAGCACCGGTCAGGAGGTGCCGCGTAGCAAGTCATTCCCGGTGAGGACGGGTGGGACTTCATACACCGTTCCCCAGGTAGGCTAGAGTGCGGACAGGAGAGATTCCCCTTCTGTTCCACCGTTCGCACGCAGTTTAGCATATTGGCGCGGGTGAATTAGCGGCGCGGCGTGGCCGGCGTGCGCAGTTGCGCGATGGCACGATCCAGCCAGCCCAGCTCGGCCTCCAGCAGGGTGAGCAGGTGGTCGTTGACCAGCGCGTGCGCCGGATCGGCGGGCGCCGCGTCGTCATGGTTCAGTAGTTTGATCCGCTCGTCCATCTGCGCGCGGTAGCGGGCGATACGCGCGCGGCGCTCTGTCAGCAGCGTCGCGGACTCGGCGGCCGGCAGATGGCGCAGGAAGAAGATCCCGGCGTCCACCTCGCTCATGCCGGGTACAAAGTCGCGCAGCACCTGGCGCAACATGTTCGCGAAGTGCGCGCGGCCAGCCGGGGTAATGTGATACACCTCGCGCTCGCGCGGCGCCACCGCTTCGTGCGCCTGGCCGGGCCCCGGCGCGTCGACTTCCTCGCGCCTGACCGTCAGGTAGCCATCCTGGGCCAGGCGGTCGAGCTGATAGTAGATGGTCGGCTTCTTGATGTGTTCGGCGAAGAGGTCGTGGTGCGACTCGATGACCTCGCGAATCTGCTGGCCATACATCGGCTGATCCAGCAGCAGCCCGAGCAACATGACCTGCTTGTACATGGCGGCGGTCCTTTGAGTCAATGCTGACATAATGAGTATAGACGACGATCGAGCGCGTTGTCAAGGGGGCTGAGCCGCCTATGCTACAATAGCCAGGTGCGGTTGCAACCGCCAAACGGCTAGCGTTCAGTGCGCGGGCCGAATGGCCGCGGCGAGGTAGAGCATGGCGACTGATCCCCAGCACCTGGATATTGATGCGCCGATCGTGGAGCTGGAACTGACCGACATGGCCCATGGCGGCGACGCGGTAGGACGTTATGAGGGGCGCGCGGTCTTCGTGACGGGCGGCCTGGCCGGCGAATTGGTGCGCGCGCAGCTGACACGCGAGCGCAGCAACTACGCGCGCGCGGTGCTGGTGGAGGTGCTCCGGCCCGCGCCGGATCGCGTGACGCCGCGCTATCCCGAGTTGGGTGAGTCGGGCGGCTTTCAGTGGCAGCATCTCAGCTATCCGGCGCAGTTGGCGTGGAAGACACGCATCACGCGGCAATTGCTGATGCGCGTGGGGCATTTCGCGCATCCAACGGTGCATCCGATGCTCGGCATGCCCGCCGGCAGCGACCCCTGGCGCTACCGCACGGTGGCGCAGTTCGCCGTCGACGAGGGCGGGGCCATCGGCTTCCGGCGGGCGGGCAGCCACCAGGTGATTGACATGGCCGAATGTCCCATCGTGCATCCGGCGCTGGATCAGCTCTACCAGGCGGTGCGCGGCTGGCTGCGCGAACGCTGGGGCAGCGAGGTGGCGCAGTATGTCGAGCGCTTCACGCTGCGGGTGGCCGCCAACGACCTGACGTCTCCCGGCGCGCGGCTGCTGCCGCCGGGCATTCCCGCGCTGGCGACACCTCCGACGCTGCCGGACGTCGGGCGTCCACCGGACGCCCCTACGGACGCGGCGCGCGGCGGTGGGCAAACAACGGTGGGCGGGGTCGGGCAAACAACGGAGCGCGGCGGGGGGCGTCCACCGGACGCCGCGACGAGCCAGGCGGGACGCGATCAGGCGCAGCGCGCGGGTGTGGTGGGGTTGGAGGTGCGCACCGGCGGCGCGTTCGACGCCGCGGGCGGGCCCGAGGTGATCGGCCGGGCGCTGCTGGAGGCCGTGCCGGCGCTGGTGGGTGTGGTGGCGCTGGGGTTGCCAGGCGGGCGTGGGCGCGTGGCCATTGGTCAGGACTATATCTACGACCGGGTCTACGACCGGGTATTTCGTATCTCGGCCGGCTCGTTCTTCCAGGTGAACGCGGCGCAGACGCCGGTGCTGGTGGAGCGCGTGCTGACGGCGGCGCGGCTGCGCCCCACCGAGCAGGTGCTGGATGGCTACAGCGGCGTGGGGCTGTTCTCGCTGTTCTTCGCGGGCCGGGCGGCGCGCGTGACGGCGATCGAGTCGCAGGCCAGCGCGGTGGCCGATGCGCGGGCGAGCGCGGAGATCAACCACATCACCAATGTGAACACGCTCGAAGGCGTGCTCGAACGCTCGCTGGGAACGCTGACACGCCAGGGCGAGCGCTTCGATCTGGCGCTGGTGGACCCGCCGCGCAGCGGGTGCCATCCGCGCGCGCTGAGCGAGATTCGGGCGCTGGGGCCGCGCGCGCTGCTCTATGTCTCGTGCGATCCCTCGACGATGGCCCGCGACCTGCACCTATTGTGCGACGAGCATTTGGGCTCGGGCAGTTATCGTGCGCGCGGGGGCGCCGACGATGCCTACCAGCTGGTCTCGGTGCAGCCGGTAGACCTGTTCCCCCATACGGCGCACATCGAGTGCATCGCGCTGGTCGAACGGGGGTGACCTCTCCCCCTGCCTCGCCCCAGCGCGGGGAGGGGGTCCAGAGGGCGGTCGCGCGTTGGCGCATTGCCCGGTGAGAGGGGCGGGGGCCAGAAGTAGGCGAGGACACATAAGGAAGGTGGTTGTTTGGGCTGGTCGCCGGCTGAAGACTGGCTGCTAATCCGCGATGGCGGGCGGGCCGGTAGGCAATGAATGGTAGGCGAGCGTACAGCGGAGATCGGGCGTGGTGGTTGGAGGCAAGTCGGGCACTGAAGATACCCTGCTAATCCCGGTTACGGCGAGGGTTACAGCAGGCGTGCGTACAGAGGGTAGCGAGCGTGGGCG
>DASYGC010000037.1:0-6501 GCA_036000225.1 Ktedonobacterales bacterium
GTACGAGCCAGCCGAAGTAGTTCTTGAGAAAGGTGCGGCGGCGCTCCATCGTCTTGGGGCGTGGGGTCACGTCTTCCGGCGCGCTCGATGCCAGCCGCCGGGTTCCCGGTAGCCGGCGCATATCCTTGAGCCAGGTATCGAGGTCGTCGAAGGTGATGCTGCGTACCGGACGATCCGCGCCCAGGCCGGCGACGAACAGGCGCAGATCAGAGAGAAAGCAGGTGACCGTATTGCGCGTCCGATCGGTGCGTTGCAGATACTGTTGGTAGGGCAGACGGGTCGCGCTTAGCGGCGCATCCGCGGTGAGCGGCGGCGCCTGAAATAGCGGCGGTGGCGCCACCAGCAGCACGCGCGCTGGCTCGACATCAAAGAGGCTCGGCTGCAGGGCGCTCTCGCCGCCCTGACCACGGCCCCCCTTGACAGGATCAGGAGCACCGGACATACGACACCCTCCCCGCTCGCCTCGCATCCCACCACCACCGCGCCATCCGCGGTGGCGCGGACGCTCTGCTCTGGCGCCTACCAGCATCGGTGGCCGCTGGGCTGGCTTCAGTATGGCGCGTTCGGGCGACCATTGCAAGCCGCGCGGGACCGGGCGAGTGCGTCGCCCGCGCGGCCGGAGCCTCCACCATCTCAGGCTCCCACCAGGCCGGCGCGCTGGCCGGGCAAGCCGTCGTGCCAGGCCGTGCGCAGCTCCGCCACCGCGACATCGAGCAGCCCGGGCAGGCGCAGGCGTGTGCCCCCCACGACACCGAGCCGCGGCAGCGGCACCTTCGCGTCCGCCGCAAGCCGCTCCAGCGCCGCCCAGTGTGCGGGCGGCGCCGAGACGATCACCCGCGACGGCGCCTCACCAAAGAGCAGCGCCAGCCGCCGCAAAGGCGTCTCAAGCGCCAGGTAGTCCGCCAGGTCCACGCCATCGAGGCCCAGATCGGACCAGATGCAACATTCCGCCAGTGCCACGCCCAGACCGCCATCAGCGCAATCATGCGCCGAGCGGATCAACCCCGCCGCGATGCCGGTCAGCAGGGTGCGCTGCAGCGCGTGCTCCGCTTCAAGATCGAGCGCCGCGGGCCGACCCGCGGTGGTCTGGTGCATGACGGCAAGATAGGTACTGCCGCCCAGGTCGCCTGGCTCGGCAAGCGCGCCGCCCAGCACCCCCACCACATCATCTGCCGCCTGGAACGCGCTGGGCATCGCGGGGTGACCTTCGATCAATCCTACCATGCCAATCACCGGCGTCGGCAGAATGGCCTGGCCAAAGCTCTCGTTGTACAGACTGACATTGCCGGAGATCACCGGAATGCCGAGCCGGGCCGCCGCCGCGGCGATGCCGTCCACCGCACGCTCCAGTTGAAAGTACACACCGGCCTTCTCAGGATTACCGAAGTTCAGGCAGTTGGTCAACGCCAGCGGCACCGCGCCCGCGCAGACTAGGTTGCGCGCGGCCTCCGCCACGGCCAGCGCCCCCCCATTGAACGGATCGAGGGCGGTCAGGCGACCATTGCCATCCGTGGTGAGCGCGATGGCCTTGCCCGTGTCGCGGTCAGCGGCATCGCGCACCCGCAGCACCGCCGCGTCGCTGCCCGGTCCCACGACGGTGTTCGTCCCCACCATCGTATCGTAGGTGCGGTACACGGACTCGCGGCTGCACAGATCGGGCGAGCCCAGCAGGCGCACGAGTGCCGCTCCCGGCTCGGGGAGCGGCACCAGCATGGCATAGTCGAACGCCCAAAGCTCCGCCAGCTCCGGCGGCTGCTCTCCGACGCGTGTATAGGCCGGCACCTCGTCGGTCAGCAGCCGCGTGGGAATCTCGGCGACCACGCGTTCCCCTTCGCACACGCGCAGCACTGGCTCGGCGATCACCTGGCCGATCACCTCAGAGTGCAGCCCCCAGCGCGCGAAGAGCGCGCCCACGTCGTCCTCGTGCCCCAGCTGGGCAACGACCAGCATGCGCTCCTGCGACTCCGAGAGCATCACATCATGGGCCGTCATGCCCGCCTCGCGCCGCGGCACCTTCAACACATCGAGCGCGATGCCCGCTCCGCCTTTGTGCGCGCTCTCGACGGCCGAGCTGGTCAGCCCCGCCGCGCCCAGATCCTGCATGCCGACGATCCAGCCGCTCTCGCGCAGCTCCAGGCAGGCCTCCATCAGCAGCTTTTCGGTGAACGGGTTGCCCACCTGCACCGCCGGGCGACGCTCCTCGGAGGCGCCATCCAGTTCCACCGAGGCGAAGGTGGCGCCGTGGATGCCGTCGCGCCCGGTGGCGGCGCCTACCACGAGTACGGGATTGCCCGCTCCCGAGGCGCGCGCCGAGATCATGTGACCGATCTCGATGAGGCCCACGCACATCGCGTTGACCAACGGGTTGCCGCTGTAGGACGCATCGAAGGCGATCTCGCCGCCCACCGTGGGGATACCCAGACAGTTGCCATAGCCGCCAATACCTGCGACGATGCCACCGAACAGATAGCGGTTGCGCGGCTCGGTGAGCGGGCCGAAGCGCAGCGAATCGAGCAAGGCGACAGGGCGGGCGCCCATGGTGAAGATATCGCGCACGATGCCGCCAACGCCGGTCGCCGCACCCTGATATGGCTCAACGGCGCTGGGATGGTTGTGGCTCTCGATCTTCATCACGACCGCCAGCCCGCCGCCAATGTCCACGGCGCCGGCGTTTTCCGCGCCCGCGCCGGTGAGCACGCGCGCGCCGGTGCTGGGGAAGCGCTTGAGCAGCGGGCGGCTGTTCTTGTAGCCACAGTGCTCGCTCCACATCGCGCCGAAGATGCCCAACTCGACGTGATTGGGCTGCCGGCCCAAGAGCTCCACGATGCGCGCATATTCGGCGCGGGTCAGCGCCACCTCGTCCAGCGCGCGCTGCGCGATGGCATTGACCATCCCGTCAATGCCCTGTCCATCATGCGTATCGTGGTGCGCATCGTTCGCCGCGGCGCGGCTATCGGCTGGCACAGGCTGATCCTCACTCGGCTGCGCGACCGGCGAGCATCACCGGACGCGCTGCTATTATATCAGCCAGCGCGTGCGCGCCAGGAAGAACCGGTACCCTTCGTCCAACCCCACGCGCCGGCGCGGATACCCGCGCCGTGGGTCTCATCCAGCCTCGCAGCGCTCCAGCGCCTCAGTTTGACCCCTACTCGACGCGTTCGAAGACGGCGGCGATGCCCATGCCGCCGCCGATGCAGAGGGTCACCACGCCATAGCGCTCCTGGCGGCGGGCCAGTTCGTGCAACAGCTTGACCACCAGGATCGCGCCGGTGGCGCCGATGGGATGGCCCAGCGCGATGGCGCCGCCCAGCGGGTTGACCTTCTCCGCCGGCAGCTTCAGTTCATTGCCGATGGCCACGGCCACTGAGGCGAAGGCTTCGTTGACCTCGAAGATCGCGATATCGCTGGTGCGCAGGCCGGCGCGATCGAGCGCCTTGCGGGTGGCGGAGACCGGGCCTATGCCCATGTAGGCAGGATCAACCCCCGTCACGGCGTACGAGACCAGCCGGCCCGCGACTGGCAGTCCCAGCGCTTTGGCCTTGGCGGCGCTGGTGACGAGCATGAACCCGGCCCCATCATTGATGCCGCTGGCATTGCCCGCCGTCACCGAGCCCTGCTTGTCGAACACAGGCTTGAGCTTGGCCATGCTCTCGGGTGTCGCGTTCATGCGCACGTGCTCGTCCTGAGTGAACTCGACGGTCTCGTTCTTCTGGCGCAGCGCCACGGGCACGATCTGCGAGGTGAACAGCCCCTCGCGCATGGCGGCTGCCGCCCGCTGGTGGCTACGCACGGCAAAGGCATCCTGCTCCTCGCGGCTGACACCGTACTTCTTGGCGACATTCTCCGCGGTCGTGCCCATATGGTAGGTGTTGAAGATGTCCCATAGGCCGTCATAGACCATGCTGTCGATGAGCTCGGCGCTCGGCATGGCCATGCGGTAGCCATAGCGCGCCTTGGGCAGCAGGAACGGCGCCTGGTCCATGTTCTCCATGCCGCCGGCCAAAACCACATCGGCGGTGTCGAGCAGCACCTCCTGCGCCGCGGAGATCACCGCCTGCAATCCGGAGCCGCAGACGCGGTTGATGGTCATGCCCGGCACCTGCACCGGCAGCCCCGCCTTGATGGCCACCTGCCGCCCAGGGTTCATCCCCTGGCCCGCCTGCAGCACGTTGCCGACAATGATCTGGTCGATCTGTTGGGGATCGAGCCCCGTGCGCTCGAGAATCGCTTTGACCACGGTGGTGCCGAGGTCGGTCGCCGGAGTGTCTTTCAGCAGACCGCCGAAGGTGCCAATAGCGGTGCGCAGCGGGGTGGATACGACGATCTCAGTGTCTTTCATTGCGTTCTCCCTGACTGTTTGGTGCGTGGTGCTGGCGCGCCCCGCCGTATGCCGCGGACGATAACCACTTGCCCTTACCATACTACACAATGGGGTGCGCGCGATGCGTAGCCCAGCGATACCGAGGAGGAGCGCAACCTCGCTTGGATCCATAAGGGTAGAGCAGCATGCCAGTTGTCAACTGTTGCCTCGCTGGAGCGTGCTCACAAGTGGACGAGGCCGGACCCAATGGGCCCGACCTCGTAGTGTGTCTCTATAGTGTGACTCAAGTGATTGGACGCCAGTGGCGCCCTCGCACTAGCGCTGAGCGGCCTCTTGCGCCGCTTCCTGCGCCGCGTCCAGCCCCTTCTGCCAGAACGACAGCGGCGCGAACAGGAAGTTCACATATGACTCCACCGACTCGCGCGCCAGTGTCTGCAGCGCCTGGCGCTGCTTCTCGGACTGCTGCGCCAGCGCCTGGACCAGCGCCTGCGCGCCCTCGGTCTGGCTCTTGAGTTCCTCGATGCTGTTCTCGACGACGGTCTGTGCGAACTTGACGTTGCGCTCCTGTGTCGACACCGCCGTGTCCACCAGCGTCTGGTAGGTCTCGCGGAAGCCGCGGGGCTTCTCCGCTGGCTGGGTCAGCGACTGGATCACCGAGCGTGTGGCCTCGGCCCGGCTCTTGAGTTCCTCGATGCTGTTCTCCACCAGCGTCTGCGTCAGCTTGACGCCACGTTCCTGGGTGGAGGCAGTGCTCTCGACGATCGTCTGGTAGGTCTCGCGCAACGTCTGCGCCAATTCTTCGGCGGCCTCGTTGATCTTGCTGTCGGTCACGGTGTGATGTCCCTTCTGCTGCTGCACCGGCTCATGTGTCGGCCGGGCGCTACTCGTGTGAATACTGTGGCTAATCTGGCCGAGATGGCTGCTGGCGGCTGCCATTGCCGGCGCAAGCTTGGCCGCCGTAGCCTTGGCCGCCGTAGCCTTGGTCGGTGTGGTCTTGGCCGGCGCGGGCTTAGCCGGTGTCGTCTTCGCGGTGGTGGCCTTGGCCGGTGTCGTCTTCGCTTTAGTGGTCATGCTGTTCTCCTCGTGTGGTGAGTTGGGCCGCATCAGTTCCGTGGGTGCCGCCCGACACCTATTTCGTGCTCGTCGTACGATCCTTGCCGTCCGTGTCATCCTTGTGCTCCTGGCGTGGCGGCGTCATGCCATACATACGGAAGAACGACTCCATCATCGTCCGATAGTGCTCCAGGGAATCGGCCCAGAGCTTCAGGTACGCCTCACCCGCTTCGGTGATCGCGTACACCCGCCGCGCTGGCCCCGCCCGCGAGGTATCCCAACTGGAGTTGACCATGCCATCCTTCTCCATCTGGCGCAAAACGCGGTAGAGCGTACTGCGGTTCAGCGCGGCGAAGCCGAAGGTGGCCAGGCGCTCCATCAGGTCGTAGCCGTAGGAACTCCAGTCGCGCAGCACCAACAGCAGCACGGGGGTGAGCCAGTTCTTGGGCATGAAGCCGCCCTCGGCTGGGTTCGCCTCGTGCTGACGCTTGCCGTCGTCGGTCATGGTGGTCACCTCATAGTGCTGTGGTCTCTCGCATCTATTCCTATTATGCACATAGATGCGAGCGAATGTCAAGGATGACGCGTTGACGAACGAAAACTGGGGTGCATACAATGAGGGCAGCGGACGGCGCGCCATCTGCCGTCCAGCTGCTCACGACCACTCCACCCCGTAGCTCAATGGACAGAGCACCGGTCTTCTAAACCGGCTATGCGGGTCCGATTCCCGCCGGGGTGGCCACCGAGCGCACCAGAAATGGAGGGGCGTAGCGATGAGCAAGACCACACAGCACGGCGCTCATAGTGGAGTGCCGGGTAAGAAACCTCTCGACTCCCATTTGTTGTCCGGTTCCAAGGGGACTGTGGACGAGTCCGCGTCGCGAGTGGCTTCCCGATATGGAACCTCGTGGACGCGTGGATCGCAGCCGCTTATGACGACCAGGCCATCCTGCGCGACTACCATCTCGATCCCGCTGAGTGGGATGCCTCCAAGCGGTATTATCTCAACCACAAGCCGATCATTGATGCGCGCATCATCACCAACACGCAGCCAGACGCGGACGACGACATCCCGCCGATGCGGTCCGTCGCGGAGTATTTCACCTGGCTTACCAGCCATGCGAGTA
>DASYGC010000038.1:0-12132 GCA_036000225.1 Ktedonobacterales bacterium
GTGGGGCCGCAGGCAGACAACATCAAGGCGAAGAGCATGACGACGCCCGCGATGCCCGACCAGAGCTTGCTCCTTGGCATGCCGGTTTAACCCTCCTCGATCACTCAGACACTTCGCCCTTTAGAGAACAGGGCGGTTGGCCAGACTCACCATGGCCGGCCCACCAATTCGGATTGGGAACGGTGGATTACAGTATATACGCTCTTCACGCGCGCTATCTCTCAACTGAATCGTAAGTTCGTCGCCGCCGATCTGGGATTGCGGCGACCCGGTGCGGGCTGAGGTGAGTCTGGCGCGTTCTTGCTGGCGGCGGCCTCCCCGGCATACAATGAGGTCCTCTGGCATATGCTGGCATATGCGGTGGCCGCCAGATGGCGCGCGACCTGGCGCGTGCGATGGTCGTCAGCACACGAGCATCGCGCTCCGCAACGCACCACCCGCTCTTGGCGCGGCGCGGTACAATCAGGGCCAGCGAGGGTCAGCGATCGCGCACACCCCTCTATCCTTCCCGTAGCGCTCGAACGAGTTGCTCGCGTCGGCCTTTGGGTGACCCAAAACCGGCGTTTTCCAAGGAGATCACGCATCGCATGTCCAATACAACCAGTCGCCCCGCCACTATTGGCCAGCTTCGCGAAAGCGGCTACCGTGTCCTTTCAGTCAAAGACGAGATGCGCCATAATCTGATTCGTAAGATGCGAGCGGGCGACGTGTTGTTTCCCGGCGTCGTCGGCTACGAAGAGACGGTGATTCCCCAGATCGAAAATGCGATCCTCTCGGGGCAGGATCTGGTGCTGCTGGGCGAGCGCGGCCAGGCCAAGACGCGCATTGCACGCAGCCTCGTCAATTTGCTGGACGAGGCGGTGCCCGTGATCACGGGCTGCGAAATTAACGACGACCCCTTCAATCCCATCTGCAAAGCCTGCCAACTGCGCGTCGCCGAGGAAGGCGACGAGGTGTCAATCCACTGGCTGGCCCGCGACCGGCGGTATGGCGAAAAGCTGGCGACGCCTGATATCACCATCGCCGACTTGATCGGTGAGGTTGATCCCATCAAAGTCGCTGAGGGCCGCTACCTCTCCGACGAGCTCACGATCCATTACGGCCTGGTGCCGCGCACGCACCGGGGGATCTTCTGCATCAACGAGCTGCCCGATCTAGCCGAGCGCATTCAGGTGGGTCTGCTCAATATCATGGAGGAGCGCGATGTGCAGATCCGCGGCTACAAGGTGCGACTGCCGCTCGACCTCTATGTGGTCGCCAGTGCGAATCCCGAAGATTACACGAACCGTGGCCGCATCATCACGCCGCTCAAGGATCGCATGGGGTCGGAAGTGCGCACGCACTATCCGCGGACCATCGAACACGAAATCGCCATCATGGAGTCGGAGAGCACACCCTTCGAGATCGAGGGCATCGAGGTGACCTCGCCCAAGTTTATCAAGGAGATCCTGGCCGAGCTCACGCATCAGGCGCGTCGTAGCTCGGATATCAACCAGAAATCGGGCGTGAGCGTGCGCGTCTCGATCACGAACTACGAAAATGTGCTGAGCAACGCGGTGCGTCGCGCGGTGCGGCTCAAAGAGCGCCAGGCGGTGCCGCGCGTCAGCGATCTGCGCGCCATCGTGGCCTCGACCGCCGGCAAGATCGAGCTGGATACGGTCGGCGATGCGCGCGAAGACAAGATCATCGATAAGTTGCTGCGTCAGTCAGTGATCAAGGTGTTCCGCGACTACTTTCAAGTGGCGGAGTTCGAACAACTGGTGGCGGGCTTCGAAAAGGGGCTGAGTGTGAATGTCTCGGACATGCAGCCTTCGATGGAGTATGTGAACCAACTGGCGCGGGTAGGCGGGCTCAAGCCGGCGGTATCGCGCCTGGGTGGTCATGGCAGTCCGGCGACCGTCGCGTCGTCAGTCGAATTCATTCTTGAGGGACTGCACTTGAATAAGCGACTCAACAAGGAAGAGGTGGAAGGTCAGGCGCGCTACCGGCGCTGATCCGCATGTGGGGTATTCCTGGAGTTTCGCGCTCGTGGACCGCAGGCGGCGGTGTGCCGCCCGCGTGCACGCGACGGCATCTGTCAAGCAGAGAAAGTCGGAGCCAGCCCATGTTTGACCGCTTTCGCTTCCGTAAGCCCTATCGCTATTCGCGCTGGGATGGCACGCAGCATCTGGATGACCTGGATGCCGAGGGCATTCTTGATGCGCTCTCCGATGAGTATTTGCGCCAGGGTGACCTGCGCAAGACGCTCGAACGCATGATGCGCGAGGGGTTCCAGCGGCAGGATGGGCAGCGCCAACTGGGCATCCAGGATCTGCTGGACCGCCTGCGCCAGCAAAAGCAGCGGCGCATGCAGCGCTACGACATGGATGGCGTGATGCAGGATATCCTCGAAAAACTCGAACATGTCAAACAACTCGAGCGCGAGGGCATC
Organism: Ktedonobacterales bacterium; assembly: GCA_036000225.1. Classification (GTDB taxonomy): domain Bacteria; phylum Chloroflexota; class Ktedonobacteria; order Ktedonobacterales; family JADMIN01; genus DASYGC01. The sequence goes on from DASYGC010000038.1 coordinate 2,432, forward strand.
CAGCGGCGTGTAGAGCAACAGCTTGGTCCAAGGCGCCCGCCAGACGCGTCGAGCGAGGCGGGCGCGCCAGCGTCAGATGAAACCGCGGCGCAAGACGGAATGGAGGGCCAGGATGGCGACGGCCAGCCGGGCGATCGCGGCCAGGATGGCGACGGCCAACCAGGCGATCGCGCCCAGCGCCGGCAGCCTGGGTCATCACCCAGTGAGGGTCAGCCGAGTCAGCCGGGTCAGCCTGGTGAGGGAGCTCCCACCGCGATGCCCGAGGGCATCGATCCGGCCGCGTTGCGCCGCACGCTGGAGAACATTGCCAACCGCAAGATGGAGTTCCTGGATAAGCTGCCGCCCGATCCCGCCGGGCAGATCAAGCAGTTGTCAGAGTATGACTTCATGGACGATCAGGCGCGTGAGGAGTTCAAGGCGCTGCTGGAAATGTTGCAACAACAGGTGATGCAGCAGTATTTCCAGGGCATGCAGCAGGCGCTGCAGAATATGTCGCCGGAGGATCTGGCGCGCATGCGGGAGATGGTGCGCGATCTCAATCAGATGTTGCGCGAGCGCGCCCAGGGTGGCGAACCAGACTTCGACCGTTTTATGGGGAAGTACGGCGACTTCTTCCCCGGCGTGAACTCGCTGGATGACCTCGTCGAGCGCATGCAGCGCAGTATGGCGCAAATGCAGGCCGTCATGGATAGCATGACGCCTGAACAGCGCGCCCAGTTGCAGGACACGGTGGATCAGCTGATCGGCGATGATCGGCTGCGCGTCGACCTGGCTGAGCTGGCGATGAATATCGGGGCGGTCACGCCCGACGGTGAGATCAACACGCGCTATCGGCTCACCGGCGATGAGCCGCTGTCGCTGGCCGAGGCGATGCACCTGATGGGCATGCTGCAGGAAATGGATACTCTGGAGGGGCAACTCCAGGAAGCGCGCCGGTCTGATAACCTGAACGACCTGGATCCCGACAAAATGCGCGATCTCGTCGGCGAAGAGGAGGCCGCGGCGCTCCAGCAACTGCAAGACATGCTCAAGCAGCTCGAAGAAGAAGGCTTCATCAAACACAACGGCGACCGATTGGAACTGACCGCGCGTGGCATCCGACGCATCGGCCAGCATGCGCTGGAAGATATCTTCTCGAAGCTGCAGCGCGATGGCTTTGGGCGGCATCGCCTTCCCGAGCGCGGCCTGGGCGGCGAACGGGTCGACGAGAGCAAGCCGTACGTCTTCGGCGATCCGTTCCACCTCGACATTCGCGAGACGGTGATGAACAGTGTTCGACGCCAGGGCCAGGGAACGCCATTGCGCCTGCACCAGGATGACTTCGAAGTCTTTCGCACGGAGTTGCTCACCACGGCCTCCACGGTGCTGCTGCTCGACATGAGCTGGAGTATGCTCATGAATGAGCTCTGGCAACCCGCGAAGAAGGTGGCCATCGCGCTCGAAAGCCTGATTCGCGGGCAATTTCCACGCGACAACCTGTACCTGGTCGGGTTCTCCAACCTGGCCCATGAGTACAAGGTGGAAGATCTGGTGGAGCTCAGCCAGCTTGATCACGTGCAGGGCACCAACATGGTGCAGGGGTTCCGTGTGGCACGCCAGTTGCTGGCGCGGACCCATACCCAAAACAAGCAGATCATCATGATCACCGACGGCGGCCCAACGGTGTGGCAGCAGGACGGGCATTGGCTCTTCGATTGGCCACCACCACCCATCGCCGCCGTGCAGACCTTGCGCGAGGTCCACCGTGCCACCCGTGAGGGCATCACCGTCAACATCTTCATGCTGTGGGATGATCCGTATCTGCAGCACTTTGTCAATCAGATGGCGGGTATCAACAAAGGCCGCGCATTCTTTGTCAGCCCGGAAGACCTGGGCGAGTATATCGTCATCGACTATCTGACCAACAAACGCAAGCGCGTCAGCTAAGTGAGGATCGCTATGCCAACATCATCGAAAGCCACCGGCAAAGACGCCGCCGCGACGAAACCGGCCCCCAAGGCGGGGACCAGGAAGACCGCGCCAGCGGCGCACGATGCTACCGGCCCGAAAGCGACGCCACCAGCAGCCGCTGATGCGGTTCAAGCGACACCGAAAACACGGACGGCGCCCACGGCGAAAGCCAGGAATGCGGCCCAGGCAGATGATGGCCTCGGCACGCTCAAATCCAGCGCCGCCACCTTCGGGATCACCTTGAGCGATGACCAGGTCGCGGCGTTCGCGCGCTACCGCGAACTGCTGCTGGACTGGAACCAGCGCATCAACTTGACCGCGATCACCGATCCAGCGGAGGTGGTGACGCTGCACTTTCTCGATTCGTTGAGCGTCTTGCTCGGCGTCCCGGAGGAGTTGCGCAACGGGCCGGCCAGGGTGCTCGACGTCGGCAGTGGGGCGGGGTTCCCCGGACTGGCACTGGCCATCGCGCTGCCCGCCTGGCGGGTGACCGCGCTGGAGGCCACCAGCAAGAAGGTGCGCTTCCTCGAACATGTGGTGAGCGCGCTGCGCCTGAGCAATGCGCGGCCAGTTGATGGGCGAGCCGAGGTGCTGGCGCATGACAAGGAGGAGCGCGGACGCTACGATCTGGTGGTGGCGCGGGCGCTGGCGCCGCTGCCGATCTTGCTGGAGTACTGCCAGCCGTTTGCGCGCGTCGGTGGAGTGACGATTGCCCCCAAGAAGGGCGACATCGCTGAGGAGTTGGCGGCTGGTGGTCGTGCGGCTGCGCAACTGGGAGGCGAGCTACTCCCCGCCGTACCCGTGAACGCACCAGGTCTGGATGACGGGCGAGTGCTGGCGGCGGTGCGACAGGAGCGACTCAGTCTGCCGCTCTATCCGCGCTCCGCCGGCGCGCCAACCAAACACCCGCTAGGCCGCTGAGACGGCGGGAATGTCACAGCGCCAGCGCCCTGAGATGCACGGTCTGGCCACGTCCAGGGCCAACTGAGATGCTGGCCAGCGGCGTGGCGATCAAGGCTTCGATCCGTCGCAGGTAGGCTCGCGCCTTCTCGGGCAGATCGTGCCAGGTGGTGGCGCCGGTGGTTTGCGTCTCCCACCCAGGCCATTCCTCATAGACCGGCGCGCACGAGGCCATTTCGGTGAGATTGGCCGGCGGGGTGTGCAGCTCGCGATCGCCTAGCCGGTAGGCGGTGCAAATCTTTAGGGTGGCGAAACTATCGAGCACATCCAGTTTCATAATGGCGGCGCTATCCAGCCCGTTGAGTTGCGCCACATAGCGACCGGCCACCGCGTCGAACCAGCCACAGCGTCGAGGCCGGCCACTGGTGGTGCCATACTCATGACCGCGTTCGCGCAGCGTGTTCCCATCGCCATTGAACAACTCAGTCGGCATGGGGCCACTGCCTACGCGCGTGATGTAGGCCTTGTACACCCCGAGCACCTGGTTGATGCTGCGTGGCGGCAAGCCCGCGCCGGTTGAGGCGTTGCCAACGACCGTCGAGGACGATGTCACGAATGGATAGGTGCCAAAGTCTACATCAAGCAGCGCGCCCTGCGCGCCCTCCAGCACGATCGAGCGGCCATCGTTCACGGCTTGCTGCAGCATGGTTTGCGTGTCGGTGATGTGCTTGCGGAGTTGCTGCGTGTAGCCGAAGTATTCGGTGTGAATCTCCTCGAGTGAGAGGGGTGGCTGCCCATAGATTTGTGTGATCATGCGATTTTTTTGCGCCAACACCGAGGCGAGTTTGGTGCGGAACTGATCGACATCCAACAGGTCGGCCATGCGAATGCCCGTGCGTGAGTATTTGTCGACATAGGCTGGCCCGATTCCGCGCATGACCGTGCCGATCTTCTCGGCGCCGCGGCTCTCTTCCTCATAGCGATCGAGCAAAAAGTGATACGGCATGACCACGTGCGCGCGCTCGCTGATGTAGAGCCGGCTCACGTCAACCCCGAGCGTGCGCAGGTTGTCCAGTTCGGCGAGTAGGCCGCGCGGGTCTACTACCACCCCGTTGCCGATGACACAGATGGTGCCCGCATGCAGAATGCCAGCTGGCACCAGATGGAAGGAGAATTCCTCATCGCCATACACCACGCGATGCCCGGCATTGCCGCCGCCCTGGTAGCGCACCACGTAATCGGCGTGGGCGCCCAGCTCGTCGACCACCTTGCCTTTGCCTTCATCGCCCCATTGGGCGCCCACAATCGCCATCACGGTCATGTGTCTTCGACCTCCCGCGACTCGCCGCGTTACCCGCCTTGTTGCACGTAGTCGATGAGTAGTTGATCGATCAGTTGTTCCACCGGCGCGCGGTCGTCGGTGAAGACGATGCCGCCGGGCTGAGCGGGGGCTACCTGTGCCACGGGCGCGACTTCCTGCGCCACCGTGCCGAGTAGCGTGTCCGCTGGGATCGCGCTCATATTCGCCTGGAACGTGCTCAGGCTCGTTGGTTGTACGGTGGCCATGATCTCGGTATTGAAGGTGTTGGGCACATTGAAGGTATATACACTGGGAAACACCTGATGCAATGTGTTGACAAATGCCTGAATGAGCCGGAAATCCGTGCGCGTGTGGCCGGCATTCAAGCAAATCACACCATGCGGTGAGAGGTGGGCGCGCAGTTCCTGGAAAAACTCGACGGTGGTCAGCTGGAATGGAATATATGGCTGTTGGAAGGCGTCGATCGCGATGACATCATAGGTGGCGTTGGTCGTACGAATGAATGGACGGCCATCGGCCACAAAGACATGCAAGTTAGGCTCTGTCATGCCGAAATATTTGCGCCCGACCGCCACAATCGCGGGATCGATCTCCACTCCGTCGATGGGAACCGGCCCATAGGCCGCGGTGAACTCGCGGGCGATAGTTCCTCCCGCGAGCCCGATGATACCGACACGATGCACCTGGCTTGTCGCGGGTCCGGCGTTGAAATAGGGAGCGGCGAGGAAGTAATCCCAGTACCACCCGGTGAGTACCTGGTCGGGGCGATAGATGGAGTGGATCGCCTGGCCCTCATTGAGCACCAGCTCGCGGGTGCCATCCGGCTGCTGGACGACCTGGATATAGTTGTACAGCGATTCCTGATAGGCGATCAGGCCCGGCTCCGGCTTGAGCGGACCCAGCGGAGCCACTTGCGGCAGCGCCAGCGGCAGGAGCAGCAGCACGCCTGGAATGCTGGCCGCCAGCCGGAGCCGCGGCCACAAACCCCACAGCGAAGCCGCGAGTAGCGCTACGGCACAGAAAAGCAGCGTGCGGCGCACGCCCCAACTGGGGATCAGCACGAGCACTGGCAGAAATGCACCGGCGATGCTGCCCATCGTGGAGAGCGCGTACAGATTCCCAACGCGCCGTCCACTGCTGTCGATCGAATCCATCGAGAGCCGCACCGCATACGGCGAAACCAGACCCAGCAGGACAATCGGCACGGAGAACAGCAGAATCACGGCTACAAACGAACTGACGACGATGCCGACGTTGACTTCACTCAGGCCACGCACCGACCACTGCAACACCGGCTCGCTGATGAATGGGATGAGGCCAATCGCCAGCGCCGCGATGGCGCACAGCGCGCAGAGCACACGGGGGGTGGGGTAGCGATCGGCGAGCCGGCCACCGAGGTAGTAGCCAGCGGAGAGATAGATCAACACGAGGCCAATGACATTGGCCCACACAAAGAGCGTGGTGCCAAAAAACGGGGCCAGCAGACGGGTGGCGCACATTTCCAGCGAGAGACTTACCAACCCACCCACGAAGACCAGCACCCGCAACCAGATGCGCTGGCTGGCGAGCTTGCTGGTGGCGGTGGGCAGCGCACGTCTACGCGCCGAAGTACTAGCGGTGCTGGACGCGTGGCCACGGCCAACGTCGGGCAGGCGCACGCGTGGCGCGCCACTGGCGCTGGTGGGTATGCTCGCATCCTCTGGCTCCCCAGGCGCCTGGCTCGGGACGGTACGCATCAAATCACTCCTCAGGAAGCGTCAGGCGGCAGGAATTGGAATGTCGCGAGCATGGGCCTGAAATAGAGCTGATCGCCGGCGGCAAAGAGGTCCGCTGGCGCCGCGACTTCGATGATGTAGGGCTGGCCCTGATACACGGTGGCATATACCTGGATGCGATCAGGAGTATCGGCTGGACCAAACGTCGCGACGCCCGTCTGCCAGATTTGCGCGCCAAACATGGCCGGGGCGGTTGGCCCGGTGAGACGGACGTAATTCTGTATCTGCTCTTGCTGCTGCCATTGGCTGAGATAAAAATCTACCCAGCAGGCCGCGGCCGTCTTGGGATCGACCGCCGGGCAGTTGTTCGGATCCTCGTGATACACCTGGAGCACATAGCTATTGGCCGTCGGGTTGTCAAATACCTGGACACCCGCGTCATTCTTCTGCTCCTGCCAGGTGCTCGGATACTGCAGCCAGAATCCCGCGGTTGGATCAACGAAGACCGTGAAGCCGGGCATCGCGGTGGGCAGAGGGGTGCCGCTGGCGGTCGCGGTGGGCAATGGAGTCCGGGTCGCCACGGCAAGGGTTGGCGACATGGCGGTGGTGGTGGGGTGTGAGGGGCCCGTCAGGAGGGCCACCGAAACGAGCAAGACCAGCAGCACCCCCATCGCCGCCAACGACCGACGCGGGTCCGGGCGTCGCCACGCGGGTGTTGGCGGGTGTTCGTTGGTCGGCGGACTGTCGCTGGCGCTCGTATCTGTCGCTTGATATTCCTCTGTCGCGGCCGCCCCAGGAGTTGACTCCATCTCAGGGTCGTTGGCCGCCGAGCGCAGGGAACGAGACGACTCATGGTAGGAGGAGCGGCTCGCGATCGCCGTCGGTTTGGAAAGCGACACACGCGGCGCGGTCGCGCCGAGATTGAATGTGCTCGCGAAGGTGAGACGGGGCGCATCGGCAGTGGTACGCTGGCACGCCAGGCAAGGCTGGCGTTCGCTGCTCGTCCACGACCCGCACGTCGGACACGCCACCAGGGCCATCCTGTCCTCCAATGTGTGCCTGCGCGGGGCAGACGCGTCGCCGTTGTCGCCATGCCGAGATATTATACCCTACCGCGCAAGCCCGTTCGGGAACCAATCCCGTGTGATGCGCGCCGCAACTTGTGGGCCACCCCACCGCGGGCCACGAAATCGCGTGGTCAGAGCACCGCGTCCCTGTCGTCGCGTCAGGCGCCGCTGGCGTTTGACAGTCGGTGCGGCTGAAAGATATCATGCCAGGAGAGGAGCATGCCAGCCGGCAGCGAAGACGATGTCTGGGAGGCGGGGAGCGATTCCCTGGCCTCCCTTTGTGTGCGGGCCAGTGTGCCGGGTCGGTACCGAGCTGCCGGAGAGGAGCCTTGCGATGAGCGATGCGAAGCCAGTGAACAGTTCTGGCCCAACCGACCGCATGCAGGAGCTCATGTCGCTGTGCAAGCGGCGTGGATTCTTGTTCCCCAGCAGCGAGATCTATGGTGGACTGAACGCCTGCTGGGATTACGGCCCGCTGGGGGTCGAATTCAAGAACAATGTGAAGCAAGCCTGGTGGACGGCGATGACGCGCCAGCGCGATGACATCGTGGGTCTGGATGCCGCCATCCTGATGGCACGCCGCGTCTGGCAGGCATCGGGGCATGAGGCGGTCTTCACCGATCCGATGGTGGACTGCACCAACTGTCACCATCGCTTTCGCGCGGACCATGTGATCGAAGCATTCGGCAACCTGGATGTCTGCCCTGATTGTGGCGAGAAGAAGACGCTGACCGAGCCTCGCCAGTTCAACCTGATGTTCAAGACCTATATGGGTCCAGTTGAAGAGGATGCCGCGCTCGTCTACCTACGCCCCGAGACGGCGCAGGGTATCTACGTCAACTTCCTCAATGTGCAGCAGAGCATGCGCAAGCGTATCCCCTTCGGCATCGCGCAGATCGGCAAGGCCTTTCGCAACGAGATCAGTCCGGGGAACTTCATTTACCGCACGCGGGAATTCGAGCAGATGGAGATGCAGTTCTTTGTCGAGCCGGGCACCGAGGACACGTGGTTCGATTTCTGGCGCGAGCAGCGCATGCGGTGGTACCTGGACTTGGGCATGCGGCGCGAGCACCTGGACTGGCACGTGCACGGCGACGATGAGCGCGCGCACTATGCCAGGGCCGCGGTGGATGTCTACTATCAGTTTCCGTTCGGCTGGCACGAGATGGAGGGTATCCACAACCGGACCGATTACGATCTCAGCCGCCATACCGAGGCCAGTGGCAAGGACCTGCGCTACTTCGACGACCAGACGAAGAAGCGGTATCTGCCGTATGTTGTCGAGACCTCGGCGGGCGCCGATCGCGCGTCGCTGGCCTTCCTGGTGGACGCCTACGCGGAGGAGGAGGTCGCGGGCGAGAAGCGAGTGGTGCTGCGTCTGCACAAGCGGTTGGCGCCAGTGAAGGTGGCCGTGATGCCGCTCTCCAAGAAGGAGGAGCTGCAGGGGCTGGCGCACACGGTCCACGACAGCGTGCGACATCTGGGGCTGACGCAGTACGACGACACCGGCGGCAACATTGGCAAGCGCTACCGCCGCCAGGATGAGATTGGTACGCCGTTCTGTGTCACGGTAGACTTCGTGAGTCTCGACGACCAGCAGGTGACCATCCGCGAGCGCGACAGCATGGAACAGCGGCGCGTGCCGATCGCCAATCTGCCGGGCATCCTTGCCGCCGAGTTGGCCTGAGCGGGGAGGTGTGACCATGAGTCAGGATGAAGCGTTGGGCATCTGGGCCGAAGCCGCACAGGATATGGCCAGCGCGGGGCTGGCGCAGGCGATGGGCACGCACTTCAACTGCGCCGACCTGTGCAATCAGGTGGCCGAGAAGGCCCTGCAGTCTGTCTATGTCTTGATGAACGACCGCCGTGCCACCTACGACCACGGCTTGCGTTCGCTGGGCGAACTCGTGGGGGCGCCCCGCGAGATCCTCGACGATCTCGCGGCGCTATCGCCCTACCATCCCGAGACATTTCTGGCGCATACGCCGGCGGATCAGGCAGACGACGCCATTGACGAGGCGACCGTCATTGATCTGATGCGTCGCGCGCGCGGAGTGTTGCGCTGGGCGCGTGGGCCAGTCTTTCGCGGGCAGTAGGTTCTGCGAGGCGCACGTGCAACGTGCCCGGCGAACACGCGAGCCACAGTTCGTTGTCCACGCGGCGCACCTTTCCCGCCGTTTCCGGCGCGTGGCTGGGCTGCGCCACGGTGTAGTCGAGGGCAGTCTGGACAGCAAAGGACTGGCCGCCAGCCCGAATCACCAGCGGGCCACCCCAGTAGGCCGCACCCTTGATGAAATTAAAGGCCCAGCGGGCGGAATGCTCAGGGGTCACCACGAAATCCGCTGGCGTGGGCCACGACTCGTAGCTGCCGCGATCTGCCGGCTGCGTCGCCGGGCGCACATCCCCACTTGCGAGCGCGCGCACGGCATCGGCCATAAGCTGCCCACCCACCGTGGCACACTTACGCTCGATCTCCGCGCCCGTCATGCCATCGGCTAACTCAATGGGCACCTGTGCCAGTAGCGGGCCGCCATCGAGCGTTTCATCCATCACATGGATGCTCACCCCCGCATGCCCGTCGCCATGGCGCAGCGTCCGGAACAGCGGCGCGGGGCCCCGGTGCGCGGGCAACAGGGAAGGATGCAGGTTGAGCGCCCCCAGGCGCGGCAGCGTTAGCAGCGGCGCTGGCAAGCGCCGCGGCCAGCACGCTACGCAGAGCGCATCGGCGTCGTAGGCAGCCAGCGTACG
>DASYGC010000039.1:0-3346 GCA_036000225.1 Ktedonobacterales bacterium
TGCGCGACAGTTTCGATCTGCTGCGCGCGGCGGGGCTGGAGCGTGTCGCCCAGGTTCGCATTTCCGGTGGCGGCGCGCGCAGCCGCCTCTGGCGCCAGATCGTGGCCAGCGTGCTGGGCGTCGCGGTGGACGCGGTGGCCGCCGACGAGGGCGCGGCCTTCGGCGCGGCGCTGCTGGCGGGGGTGGGCGTGGGCCTCTGGTCTGACGTCCCCGCGGCCTGCGCGGCCACCGTGCATCCTGGCGAGCGCATCACACCGGATGCCGCCGATGCCGCGCTCTACACGCGACTGCACGCCCAGTATCAGGCGCTCTATCCCGCTCTCAAGCCCAGCTTTGCCGCGCTGGCCGCATACGAACCGTAGACAGCACAGCAGGAGGAACTCCGTATTATCCCCACATCGGCTTCACCGCTGCTGCCAACGGGCGGATCATTCCGCGCCTACGCTAGCCGTCTGGCGCACGACAATTGCGCGCGGGTCTGGCCCGTGCGTACACTGGCAAGTCGTCACCTTGAAAGAGAGGTCTCTCCATGCGCTACCTGATGAGCCACAAGCTCTTCTCGCTGGGAACTGATTTTGTCGTCAAGGACGAGAGCGGCCAGGACCGCTTCGTCGTCACCCGCCAGTTGCTCTCAATCGGGCATAGACTGACGTTCCGCGATGCGGCAGGCACTGCGTTGCTCGCGATCCAGCAGCGGCTGCTTACCTTCCGCCCGACCTACGAGATTCTCAAAGACGGCCAGGAGGTTGCCGAGGTCAAGAAGCAGTTGACCTTCTTCCGCGAGGAATTCACCATCGATATTCCTGGGCCGGACGATCTGCGGGTGGACGGCGATTTCCTGAATCACGAGTACACCATCACGCGCGGTGGCCAGCCGGTGGCCCAGGTGTCGAAACAGTGGTTCTCTTTGGTTGATACCTACGGTGTGGACATCGTCCCTGGCCAGGACGACGCGCTGATCCTCGCTTGCGCGGTGATCGTGGATACCATCAACGAAGACGCGGAACATCACTGAGCCCAGGTGGACGCCCTGATATCGAGGAGGCCAGCGCCATGTCGCATACCAACATCACGCTCTATGGCACCCACTGGTGCTCGGATTGCAAGCGCGCCAAGACGTTCTTCGGCGAGCAGCGCGTCCACTACACATTCGTGGATGTGGATGCCGATGCCGATGGGCTGGCGGTGGTCGAGCGCATCAACCAGGGCAAGCACATCATCCCGACCATTGTCTTCGAGGACGGATCGCACCTGGTCGAGCCGTCCAACGCCGACCTGGCCGCCAAGCTGGGGCTGCAGACCGCGGCGAAGTGCCCCTTCTACGACCTGATCGTCGTGGGCTCAGGACCCGCCGGCATGACGACGGCGTTGTACGCCGCGCGAGAGGGCATCGACACCCTGGTGATCGAGCGCGCCGGGGTGGGCGGGCAGGCGAGCATCACTGAACGGCTCGACAACTTCCCGGGCTTCCCCGAAGGCATCAGCGGCGCCGAGTTCGCCGACCGGCTGCGCCAGCAGGCCGAGCGTTTTGGCGTCGAGATCCTGACGGCGCAGGAGGTGACCGGCATTGCCGAGGACGGCATGTACCGCGTGGTGCGCACCGCCGATGGCAACGAGTACCGCGCCTGGGCGGTGTTGCTGGCCGTCGGCTCGACCTATCGCCGGCTGGGCATTCCCGGCGAGGACGATTTCATCGGCGCCGGCGTGCACTTCTGCGCCACTTGCGACGGCCCGTTCTATCGCGGGCAGGATGTGCTGGTGATCGGTGGCGGCAACTCGGCGGGCGAGGAGAGTCTGTTCCTGACCAAATTCGCCCGCAGTGTCACCATCCTCGCGCGCGGCGACCAGCTCACCGCCAGCAAGTTCGTCGTGGAGAAAATTCAGGAGACGCCGCAGATCACCGTCGAGACCCACTGTGTCCCGCGGGAGTTTCGCGGCAAGGCCAAGCTGGAGACCGTCGTCGTGCGCGATACCCAGACCGGCGCGGAGCACGAACTGCATCCCGCCGGCGTCTTCGTCTTCGTCGGCCTGACGCCCAACACCGCCATCGTGAAGGGCACCGTCAAGCTGGACGAGCGCGGCTTCATCGAGACCGACGCGACTCTGCGAACCAGCGTGGCGGGCATCTTCGCGGCTGGCGACTGCCGGGTCGGCAGCACGAAACAGGCGGCATCGGCGGCGGGCGAAGGCGCCGCCGTCGCGCTGGCCATCCGTCGCTACATCGAGCCGCTGGCCAGTGGTATGCCCTCCCACGGCGACAAGTTGGATGTCGCGCTGGCGGTCATGGAGGTTTGATGCCGCGTCTCACTGCGGCATACCCGATCTATCGGTAGGTGGCGAGACGCGGAACGTGGTACGGTCGTCTCGACTGTGAGAGCTCGACTGAGAGAAGGGAGACGCAGCACGATGGCCAGCACACTCGCGCCGCACACGACTGGCGCTGAAGGGAGCGCGCGCCACCCGACGGCGGAGGCCGCGCCGCTCACCCGCAACCCTGGCGCACCGCTGGACCTGGCGGTGATCCATGCGCAGCGCGTGAACCGCAGCGCCGTCGAGCGCCGCGCGGCGACGCTGCCTACGCGCCGCACCGTCAAGAAGGAATGGCAGGCGGCGTGGCTGTTGCGCGCGATCACCTGCGTGGACCTGACCACCCTGGCGGGCGACGACACACCGAGCAACGTGCGCCGCCTCTGCGCCAAGGCGCGCCAGCCGCTGCGCGCCGAGCTGGCGGAGGGCCTCGGCATCGCCGATCTGCGCCTGCACACCGGCGCCGTCTGCGTCTACCACAACCTCGTGCCTGTTGCGGTCGCCGCGCTGGCGGGCTCGGATGTTCCCGTGGCCGCTGTCTCGACCGGCTTCCCCGCTGGCCAGAATCCCTTTGCGCTCAAAGTCGAGGAGGTCAAAGCGTCGGTCGCGGCCGGCGCCGCCGAGATCGACATCGTCATCTCGCGCGCACACGTGCTGACGGGCGACTGGCAGGCGCTGTATGATGAGGTACGCGCCTACCGCGCAGCCTGCGGCCTGGCGCACCTGAAGACCATTCTGGCGACTGGCGAACTGGGGACGCTCACCAATGTGGCCCGCGCCAGCCAGGTCTGCCTGATGGCCGGCGCCGACTTCATCAAGACCTCGACCGGTAAAGAGACGGTCAACGCGACGCTGCCCGTCAGTCTGGTGATGGTGCGCGCGATCCGCGACTACTATGAGGCCAGCGGCTACCTGGTGGGCTTTAAACCCGCCGGTGGCATCCGTAGCGCCAAACAGGCGCTGGACTGGTTGGTCTTGATGTACGAGGAACTGGGCGAACGCTGGACCCACCCCAATCTGTTCCGCATCGGCGCCAGCG
>DASYGC010000040.1:0-13156 GCA_036000225.1 Ktedonobacterales bacterium
CTCGCGCTGGCCACTGCGATTCAACATTCGTTCTACGTCGGCCTGGGCGTGTGCGGCGTCGTGATTGTGCTGACGCTGTTCTTCAAGGATGTGCCGCTGCAGAAGCGGGCCAAACCCGGTGAGGCGTCCGCCGCCAGTCCCACTATCGAGGAGGCGCCACTGCCGGTGCACATCGGCTAATCCTTGCCACTCGCGTAGCCAGGGCCGCCCGCTGGAGCTCCAGCGGGCGGCCCTGGTGTGTGTCCGTACTGCCATTGTCCGCGGCGATGCCCAACAACGGGAAGGGCACGCGCATGTGCACCACCTGGAGCGCCACGGCTCTCGGGAGGTCCCCCGCTTGTTCTGAACTGGTCCGCGCTGAGGGTTGCGTCGCGCGGTGGCGAACGCGTATACTGCGCCAGCACTGGCGGCGCCTGGTGGCAGGCGGGCTGCGCGAAGGAACAGGTGGGTGGGGTGAAGGGTGGCGAGCCGTGAAGCAACAGGATGGGCGCGGCTGGTGGCGCTCGCGCAAACTTGGCCAGGCGCGTATCGGCGTACGCACCGTGGACCTGGCACGCGCGGAACCGGGGAGCGCAGCGGGAAGCGAGTCGGGGGTCACCGCGCGACACACGCTGCGAATGCGTCGGCGCATGCGCCAGCACTGGCGCCGGCTGGGCTTCCGGCGCCAGTTTGTCGGCCTGCTCGTTATGGCCGCGCTGCTAAGCACCCTGGTCACCTCCTCGATGGTCTATCTCGTGTTGCGGGCGAACGCGCTCGATAGCGCGCAGGCGCACGCTGCCCAGGACCTGCGCGTGGCCTGGCGGCTGCTGACCGAGCGGGGAGCGGGCTTCACCCTGGCGCGGGGTGAGTTGTACGCTGGCACCGCCGAGCCTCTCAATGGCGACACCGCGCTCATGACCGATATAGGCGCGCTGACCGCCGACCAGGCCAGCGTCTATCAAATCCAGGGCGGCCAGCTGGTCGCCATCGCCTCCACGGGCGGCGCCGGACCTACAGGCGCGCTCGGCGGTTCCGCGTATCAGGCGTTGCTGGGCGGCTGCCCCCAAGCCACGATTCCCATGGGCTGCGCCCGGAGTTTTGCCGGCGTGCTGACCAGTGGCGGCGTTGATTTCGTCGTGGCGTTGATGCCACTGCTGGATGCCAGCGGCGCGGCTCTCGGCGCGCTGGGCGTCTTCACGCCGTTGGCCGCCATTGTCGCGCCGGTGCGGCTGCTCAGCGGGCTGCTGCTGCTGATCGGGCTGGCGCTGACCGGGCTGCTGCTGCTGCTCGGCATACGGGTCGCGGGGCCGGTGGAGCGGCGCGCGTTCGCCGCCTTCAGCCTCGGGCTGGATCAACTGGGCGACGCCGCCGTGCGGCTGGAGACCGTGGCCAGCACGCAGGTGGCGCGCTCGGCACGCCAGGCCGATGTCGCGCGCCACCTGATCGAGGAAGTACGCCTGCTGGGTGAGGTTGCCGGCGGACTGGAACACAGTGTGGCGGCACTGCGCCAGACGGCAGGTGACATCTGGGCGGAAACTTCATCTCCCGGCGCGTCAGCCGCGGCGAGCAGTGGCGCGGCCATCGCGCGCCAGGCGGCACACGCGGCGCATCAGATGGGCGCCGCGGCGGAGCGGGCCAACCATCTCTGCTTCCGGCTGCGCGCGCGCGCCAACCTGGTGATCGCGGAGGCTGACATGCTGGGTACCTGCGGCCGCGAGGCGCGCGAACACGCCACGGCCCTGCGCGCGGCGGTGCAGAGCATCGAGCAGGCGCTGGGCACGCATGCGCCCGCGCCCGTGCCGCCCCTGGAGCAAGCCGATATGCGCACGGCCCCCGCATCCAGCGCCACGCGCCGTTCTGCCGTCGGCTATGCCAGCGCGCCAGGCCACGCCGTGACGATACCTGGCGCCAGCGCCGCGGAACAGATCCACATTTCCCTCAAGCATCCACGTCCGGCGGGAAATGTTCGCCCCAATGGGTCAACCTCGCTCAGAAGCCGGCAGTCCAATCCATTGACCCGCCCGATCCCGCCGCGCGGAGGTCTGCCCTGGCCACATGGCGGTGGCGGATCAGCGGGGGCCGCGCGCTAGCCGCTGGTGTCGCTCGGGCATCCTACACTGGTACACGCTCCCTTTCCGTGACGGCATGCTCCGCTTGGCGCCAGAGGTGTTATACTGGCGCCAGCACTCCACCTCGCCATCGCCCGGCCCACGACCAATCACGGAGGGATGTCGCTATGCCACTCTGTCCTCATTGCCATCAGGATTCGCGCGCGGCTGGTCGGAACTGCTCGCGGTGTGGCCGGCCGCTGCGGGCCCCACTCCACGATAGCAGCGGTCCCCTACGCACTGCCGCCAGCAACCAACTTCAGGCAGGCGATCCACGAGCATACGCCGCGCGTTTGGCGGCCAGCAACGACGTGCGCGATTCCGGCCCATCGTCGCGGCCGGCGCGTGGTGATCCCAGCAACAGCCTGGCCGGCGGCGCGTCGGGGCAGGCCAAAGCACCACTGCCTGTGCCCGTCGCGCACCTGGTCTATCAGGCGCGCGCGGGCACCGACAAGGGACCCAGCGTGATCGTGCTGGCGGGACAGGATGTCACCATTGGCCGCGCACCTGGTTGCGATGTGACCCTCGCTGATGATCCGCTGGCCTCGCGGCGCCATTCGATGCTGCGCTACGATGGCCAGCGCTACACCGTCAAGGATCTGGGCAGCAGCAACGGGACCTATCTCAACGATGTGGAGATTCACGAGGCGAACGCACTGGCATCCGGCGACCGTATCACGGTCGGCGAGCACGAGTTCGCCTACATGGACGCCTCCGAGCCCCTGCCCGGGCAGGGCATGGCCGGGGCCGCCCCCGAGCGCTACAATACCGACGGGTACGCGGTCCGTGTGCCGCCTTCGTGGCCGCCCGCACCGGGCCGAGCCAGCGCACCGCCCGCCGCATACGCGGTATCGCAGGCCGCGATTCCCGTGGCGCGCGATCCGATGACCCGCGACATCGAGGAGTTGCGCACCCGCTTGATGGAGGTCAGCACCGCGCTGGCACAGCGGACGGGCAGCGCGGAAGAGGTGGCACGCCGCCTGCGTGAGATCATGGGCGAGCTCTACGAGCGGGTCGAGCGCGCCATGGCCGTTCCGGGGGCAACCGCGCCCGATGGCGCGGTTGATGCGCCTGATGCGCGTGTTGACGAACTGATCCAGGCGGCGCACGCAACAGTGGAGAACCCACGCCATCTGGATGTAGTCACGGCGCTGGCGGGACACGCGGGCGCTCTCGCGCAGACCCTCGATGCGCAGCGGCGCTATATCGCGGCGCTCGAAGCGACGCGCCAGGGACTCGTCGCCGCGCTCCACGATATCCACGCGCGGCTCGCGGGCTTGATCGAAGATGAGCGACAGGTCGACGACCCCCAGCCCCCAGAACCCCAGGCGTAGTGGCGACGCTGCGCTACGAAGGTGCGCTCCGGCCCTGGTTATCCGTGGCGACGCGCGAGAAAGTATAGACATGCTATGGGCGAGTGCGACTTCGATGTCATCGTCATCGGCGCGGGACTAGGCGGCCTGCTCAGCGCGGCGCAGTTTCTGCGTCGAGGCCAGCGCGTGGTGGTGGTGGAGCGCCTGACACACCCCGGAGGACGCTTTACCGCCAAGACATTCCATGGCGCGCAGGTCAGCACCGGCGCGGTGCATATGCTGCCCTTTGGCTCGAATGGCGAGCTGGCGAGCATGCTGCGGGTGCTGGGCGTGCCGCATCGCGTTCACGATGCCGAAGTGTTCGCCTCGTTCCACGTGCGCGGGCGCCAGTATGCCTGCCGCTCGCTCTTACAACTGGCGCCGGTGCTCGGATTGCGCCAGTTCGCTGAACTGGGCCGGCTGGGCGCCGAGATGTTTCTGCTCCGGCCGCGGCCCGCGCGGGCGCAACTCAGCTTTCGCGAGTGGCTGCTGCAACGCAGCTCGCGCGAGCGCTCGCCTGAACTCTACGCCTTTTTCGAACGCATCTGCCACTTCGGACTGAGTGTGGACCTGGCTGACGTGGCCTACGCCGAAGTCGTTGCGATCACGAAAAACATGCTGCGCTACGGGGCGCCGGGCATCGTGGATGGCGGCTGCGCCGCGGTGACGGGCGAGCTGGAGCGTCGGGTGCGCGAGACCGGCGGCGACCTGCGCATGCGGCACGACGTGCTCGAAATCCTGAGCGTTGAGGGCGCGGTGGCGGGCGTGCGCGTGCACGATCGCGCCACCGACACCGAACTGACGCTGCGAGCTCCGCTGGTCATCAGTAATATTGGGCCGGAAGCGACACAGCGTCTCCTCACCCCACTTCCGGCGGACGCTTCCGCTCCGCCAGTCAGCACGCGGCCCTCCTCGCCCACGGCGCGGTCGGAGAGCGAGCCGAACTCCCAGCGCGAAGCCAGCGGCCTCAAAGTCCATCTGCTGAGCGACACCTCCATCATTGACCACCAGGGCATCATGTATTGTCTGGATACCGAGCGCATCGCGGGCATCGTCCAGCCGAGCAACAGCGACCGCCGGCTGGCGCCACCGGGCAAACACCTGCTCATCACCCATCAGCTGATGCGCGGTGCTGACGTCAACATCGAGCGCGAGGCCGCGCGTGCCGACCTGCGCCGGCTGTTTGGCGACGACTTCGGCACACGCATCCAGATCCTGACCATGAGTCAATACCGCGGTGAGTGGCCGGTGAACCGCGTCATGCAGGGCATGGATGTTTCGCCCGAGACGGCGCTGGCTGGCCTCTACCAGGTCGGTGGCGCGGTAAAGCCCTCCGGCTATCTGATGGTCGAGGGCGTCGCGCAGAGTGTCAATTTGCTGCTCGATCTGCTGGAGCGACCAGGCACCCCAGGCACCCGCGCCTACCAGCAGACTCCCAGTGCTCTCGCCGCGCCAGCGGACATATCCCCGCCCCGGCCCCTTACTACCCCGACCAACGGCTCCACTCTGACTTCGCCTCGTGCACCGACCAACGGCTCCGCTCTGCCCTCCCTCCCCGCACCGGGGACCAGCCAGCAGGTGCGGCAACCTCCTCTGGCTCCCCTCCCCGCGCCGGGGAGGGGCCGGGGGAGAGGTCACCCACCGAGCTACCGCGCGCTGCACTGGCTCATCAAGCCGCCGCCTCCCAATCGCCTGTCATCGCGCCCGGTGGCCATTGCCGTACCGGGGCGCACGCCAGACGCGCCCAGCGATGCGCCTGAGCCGGCGGAGACGCGCTGATCGTCCGGGTGCTACCGGCTTTCGCGCCTCCCATCTGGCGAGTAACCCTTTAACCAACGGGGGACGCGCGTTACTCAAGCGGGGCAGGTGCGTTTCCTGGGATAGAGTGGACGATGGATCACACTGGTGTTCCGCGTGCCTATCCGCACGAAGAGAAAGGAGGAGCGGCGCTTCCTCCCCTGGCCTTCAGGCCGGGGTATCCGCGCCGCACCTGCGATGAAGATTGCGATTCTGTTGCTCTCGATCGCGGCCATCGTCCTCGGCATCATTGGCTATTCGCAGATCTACCAGTCGGGAGCCCCGTGCTTGCAATACACCAGCGATCCTACGGCCTACCAGCTATGCATCCATAATGCCAGCACCCGGGTCGGGTCAGGCGCGGGGATCGGGTTCCTCGTACTGCTGGTGGCGGGCGTGGCCGAGCTGATCGGCTGGATTCTTGGTCTGGTCAGTTCGGCGACCCAGCGCCGTTGGGGCTGGTTCGTCGTTATCCTGCTCTTCTCGCCGCTGACTTCGCTGCTCTACGGCTTCTTTGGTCCCGCCGATGCGCCCCTCTTTAGACGTGCGGGCGCCGGAGCGCTGGGGCCCGGTCTGGCGGTCGGTGGATTCGTGGCGCCGCCCGCTGAGATGCCACCTGGGATGTGCTGGCAGTGTGGTGGACGGGTGAAGGAGAACAGCGTCATCTGCTACCACTGTGGCGCCACGCAGCCACCGACGGTCGCGGGTCCGTCACAGGTGACGCAGCTTTCGGGCTTCGATCCCTCAGCCCACATGGGAGCCTTCCCCACCGTCAAGAATCCCGTGCTCGGGATGGGACAGGATGGCGCGCAACCGCCAGCGGGATATCCCGCTGGCTCATATAGCCCAGGGGCCTATGGCGCGCCAGACCCTTACGGCTCAGGCGCCTATGATGGTCCAAATCCCTATGACCAGCCACCAAATCCGGGATATGGGCCACCGCCAAATCCTTACGGGCCACCACCGCATCCAGGTTCTGGTGCCCCGCCCGACCCCTATAGCCCACCGCCCGATCCCTATGGCCCGCCAAACGCTGGGTGGAGGCCGCGCTGAACCGCGCCTGCCGCATGAAGGCAACCAGTTATGACGCGTAGCCTCGATGCCTCGCTCGACGCCACCCAGGTGCGACGCATCTACGACCGCCTCGGCCGGCGCTACGATCTGCTGCGGCCGGCCGAGGAAACGCCCAAGCGGGCCGCGCTGGCGCTGCTGGCGGTGCGCCCGGGCGAGCGTGTGCTCGAGGTCGGCGTGGGAACCGGTCGCGTGCTGGTCCAACTGGCACGCGCGGCGGCGGAGGGCGCCTCACCTCCGGTCAACGGTCTCGATCTGTCTCCCACGATGATCAACCTCGCGAACGAACAGGCGCGCGCGGCGGGATTGGCGCATGCGGTGGAGTTGCGCGTGGGCGATGCTCGCGCCCTGCCCTATGGCGATGCGAGCTTCGACGCGGCGTTCAGCAGCTATGTGCTGGACCTCCTGCCGGCGGTGGAGATCGCGCGGGCGCTGGGCGAGCTGCGGCGTGTGCTGCGCCCCGGTGGGCGACTGGCGCTGGTGGCGCTGGCGCCCGGCACGGGATTGGGCGCGCACCTGTTCACCAGCGCCTATAGCGCGCTCTATCGGGTCAAGCCCGCCTGGCTGGCGGGTTGCCGGCCCATCGAGCTGGAACCACTGGTGCTTGATGCCGGCTTTGTCGTGCGCGCGCGGCAGCAGTGGTTTCGCATCCACCCGTCAGAGGTGGTGCTGGCCGAGAGGCCCTGACCCCACGCGGCAGCCCAGTTTGCTGGCAGTTACAAACCAATGCTCCCATGCTCTCGTCCCACGGGAGGCGAGCGTAGGCACAGCCCCGCAATTGGAACGGGGTTGCGCGTGGGGCAGACCACGGCGCAAGGGTATCAGCCCTGATAGTGTTCGACGGTGTTTGGGTCGCGCACGGTGGCACCGTCGGGATCCTGGCCGAACTCGCGGTGGGCACGCCGCTGGCGCAGCAGATCCCAGCACTGATCCAGGCTCACCTTGAGCGTGTTCAGTCGAGCGTGCTGTTCTTCATCCAGGCCAGTATGTTCGGCCACCTTGAGCAGCTCGTGCTCCTCTTCGACCAGCTCATTGATGTGGTTGAGGATTTCGCCGTCGTTCATGGATGTGTTCCCTTTGCTGGTGCGTTCTCAGCGGCGACCACCTACCCCAGATGGGCGGTGGGCTTTTTGGCGATGAGGTGTTAGTGGAATGGTCTGGCTCAACCGCACCCGCACCCCTCAAGCGCGATTTGCCACCGCGCGTAGTGCCTATCATATCACCAAGAGGGGAAGAGCAGACACGCATCCCGATGAACGAGCTACTCAGGTAGGTTGGGGCGCAACTGCACCAGATCGAGGTCAGTGAGCGCGTACTCCCTGCTCTGAGGGAAGAACACGAACGCTTGCCGCAAGGGTTCCGCTGCTTTCTCGACCTGGCCATGCGTGGCGTAAAAGCAGGCCAGATTGTAGAGCACGTAGCCTTTCAAAGTTTGCGGTACTTCAGCCTCAAGCACTCTGTTTGCCCACTCAACATACGTCGCGCGCTCGCGTTCGAGGTCGTCATGCTCGCCAGCATACTGCGCCAGGTGGTTCTGGGTATGCTCGTAGCAATTGCCCATGAAGGCGGTATAGAGTGGCATGCCCCCGTGCACCCAGTCGAAGCGATTGAAGGCTGTCAGATCTTCTTCTGTAAGTTGATTGGTGAGTGCGATGAGGTCCGCGTACGCCTGATCCGATTCAGCGCTGATCTCTGACCAGGAACGATAGCGTTGCTCCTCGAAGATGATGGGATTGAGTTGTTCAAAGTCTTCGGACCTGGGCTGTGGCGTCTGCTGGAGATGAGCTTGCACCATGCGCACGAGTCGCAGTCGCCAGAACGTCAAATGCGCCACGTGATCTTTGGGCGCCCACAACGCTGGTGTGCCGATTGCAGCCCGTGCGGCGGGGGGCAACTCGCGCATGAACGCGTTCTGGCGACTCTGAGCCTGACGCAAGAGGTCAATCAGGATGGGCTTAAACGCCGGTTGAGTCATGGATGATGTTCCTCGCCATATGTTGGTGCGACGCCGTCAAGCAAGTGTGAGGCAAACGCGTCCCTTTGCGAGAGCGTAGCGCCGAACTCACCTGGCGGACAAGCATCCATTTCACAACTGACCCTGGATTAGCTGGCTAGCCGACCGTGCGGCTATTGGTCTGCCCCATCTCATGGGTATCAATGCCCCAGGAGATGATGCGCGCGGGCGTCAGCCGGATCAACTCGGGGTCGAAGTTGGGCCTGATGTGCTGGCCGCCTTCGCTCAGGGCCGCGGCGTGACCGCGCACCTCGATGCCCCGCACCTGCCAGGGTGGCAGCACATCGTCGATGACGAATGCCACACGCCCCCCACGCGCCGCATCGCGAAACTTGCGGCTCTTGCCGATGCCGTGGCCGCCGATGTCAATGGTGTCGAGCTCAGCATTGTAGTGAAAGCCGACCGGCACCACGTGCGGCTCACCCGCCGCGTTGACGGTGGCCAGGCGGCCGAGCCGCTGCCCGGCCAGGTATTCGATCTCCGCCGCTGTGAAGACACTCATGTGCTTATCCCTCCCCAAAGCTATCCCCGCCCCGCGGACACCGCATCCGCGGCGCGGCTGGCCTCCGGCCGTGCCTGCGCGCCAGTGATGGACTCCGGCCGTGTCTGCGCGCCACGAACCGCCGAGAAGACGATGGCAATCACACAAATCACCACCGACGCGAGGAACGCATGGCTCATGCCAGCGGTGAACGCGAGCGAGACGGCGGCCTTCAGATGGCTCACCGTCCCCAGAAACACCTGATTGAGGATCGCGGGCGGCATCGAGGCCGCGGCGACCGACATCGCTACCGCGAAGCTAAACATCATGCCGATGTTGCGCATGGTGCTCAAGGTCGCCGATGCCACTCCCAGCCGCCGGGGTGGCGCCGCGTTCATCGTCGCGGCGGTATTGGCGGCCCAGAAGAGGCCGTTGCCAATGCCCATCAGGGTCAGGCCGCCCAGCAACGTCGGATACCCCGAGGTCGGAGAGAGCATCGCCAGCCAGATCAGCGAGAGCGCCTGCGCCGCCAGCCCGAGTGTAGCAGGCAGCGTGCCGCCGATGCGATCGGTCCAGCGCCCGCTCAGCGGCCCGACTATCGCGCCAATCACCGACATCGGCAGAATCACCAGGGCGGCAACCAGCGGCGAATAGGCGCGCACGCCCTGCAGGTAGAAGATCAGCAGGAAGTTCACCGCGAAGACAGCGAGCGATTGCAAGGTCGCCGCCGCCACCGAGAACGCATAGCGGCGGTTGTCGAATAAGTGGAGATCGAGCATCGGATAGGTCACCCGGCGCTCCCAGATGACGAAGGCCACCAGGGCGAGCGCGGCCACCGCGAACATGCCCAGGATCGGGGGTGAGGTCCATCCCGCCCCGATGCCGCTGGTGAGCCCCAGCAGCAGCAACAACAACGCCACACTGCCGATCACCGCGCCGACGAGATCGAAGCGCTCGCCTTTGGGGTTGGGCGCGATATCGTGCAACAGAAAATACGCGGCCGCGACGCCGATGATGCCAATCGGCAGGTTGACCAGAAAGATCCAGCGCCAGCTCGCACCCGCCAAAATCAGGCCGCCCAGCACGGGACCCAGGATGCTGCCCGCGCCCCAGGTGATGGCGTTGATGCCCATCGCCTGGCCCCGCTCGTTGGCGGGAAAGACCTCCGTGATGATCGCCATGGCGTTGGCCGCCAGCATCGCGCCGCCAGCTCCCTGGATCAGCCGCGCGCCGATCAGCAGTGAGTCGGTCGGCGCCGCTCCGCACAGCACGGAGCCAACCGTGAACACCACGAAGCCCAGATTGTACATCTTCACGCGGCCGAACATATCCGCCATGCGCCCAAAGAGTAGCAGCAAGACCGTGCTAACCAGCAGGTAGCCGATGATGACCCACACCATCCGCACGAGGTTGGAATGCAGGTCCGCGAGCATATTGGGCAGCGCCAGAATCACGATAGTCGAATCGAGCGCGACCATCAGGGAACCGAGAGTGGTGACCGAGAGCGCGATCCACTTGTAGGCGGGCAATTTCATGAGCTTGATCCGCTTTCTGTTGGACGGTAAGCAGTTGATAATGGATCATGGCCTGGCGCCGCGCTTGGCGCCGCGAAACCGATGAGCACGGGCCCGCCCAGCTCTCACGTACGCGTGCAGGTGAGGGCCTCCGACTATGGCCTGTACGATACCACTCAAACGCCATGTGAGACACTGGACGAACGGCCAGTTCGCCAACCTGCCCCATCGGTCCAGGTCCAGCGCGTGCTACCATAAGAGGCGCACGGGTGTGCGCTCTGCGCCTGGTTATCCGTAGTGGCGCACGGGTGTGCGCTCTGGGCTCGTTATCGGCCGGTGATCGGCCGAGATCGGCGGAGAAAAGGACACGCGAACATGCCCGACGAAGCGAACAGCGAGACGAACCTGGCGCTCGTGCGCCGCTATCTGGACGAGGCCTGGAATCGGGGCAATCTCGCCGTCATCGACGAACTGATGGCGCCCAACTATGTCCGCATCCTGCCGCTGCCCGCGCCGCCGCTGGACCGCGAGGGTCAGAAGCGGCGCATCGCGGGCTTCCGCACGGCCTTCCCCGATCTGCACCTGGACGTCGAGCAGCTGCTGGCGCAGGGCGATCTGGTGGCGTTCCGCATCCTGATACGCGGCACCCACACCGGGCCATTCCAGGGACTGGCGCCCACCGGAAGGAGCATCACGCTGACGGCCACCGACATCCTGCGCATCGCCGGTGGCCAGGTGGTCGAGCACTGGGGCAATCTGGACGAACTGGGCCTGCTGCGCCAGCTTGGCATCCTGCCTACACCCTGAATACAGCAACGTGCCCGCCCTCATGAGGGCGGGCACGCGGGAAGAAGCCCGGCGACTAGCGCGCGGCGACTGCTGGCGGTGTCGCGGGTTCGAGCACTTCGGCGTCGATCGTGAGCTTGACCGTCTCGCTGACGACCCAGCCGCCGGTCTCCAGCGCGACGTTCCAACCCAGCCCGAAATCCTTGCGGTTGAACGAGCCGGTGAGCGAGAAGCCCGCGCGGCGCTGGCCCTGCATGTCGCGACCCTGGCCTTCCAGCGTCACGTCCAGCGGAATCTCGCGCGTCACGCCATGGATGGTCAAGTTGCCAAATACGCGCGCATGGTCCTCACCCAACGGTTCGATCCGGGTGCTGGTGAAGGTGGCTTTCGGATACCGCGCCACGTCGAAGAAGTCCGCGCTGCGCAGGTGACCATCGCGCTTCTCGTCGCCGGTCTCGATGCTGGCGAGGTCAATGGTCACGTCCACCCGCGACGTCTCGGGACGCCCCTCGTCGAGTTCAATCGTGCCATCAAACTGCTTGAAGCGACCGCGCACGGTCGAAACCATCATATGCTTGACCGCGAATCCCACCTCAGTATGAGCCTTGTCCAACTGCCACGCCATGTTCGTTGTGCCTCCTGAATGGTGCCCCGGCGACCGTTGCGGGCCGCCAAGACTTTACTTATCTCAGTAACTACAATTAGTATAGTATAGGACTAAACGTTTGTCAAGGGGAATCGAAAAGCCGTGTCGCCGCGGTGAAACACAACGGGAGACGGGGCACTCGGCCCTGCCTCCCGCCGCACCCTGGTCGGGTCCAATGTCAACGTCTACATCGTACCGCTCAGCGGATGAGGAGACCGGCGAGTGAAATCAGCGCCGAGAGGACGCCCATGACCAGCCCACCGATCGCCATGCCGAGGCCGGGATTACCCGGTGTGCGGCTCGCGAGCATCAGGGCACGGATGCCCGTGTAGATCGCATAGACGGCCAGCAGGCCAATCAGGTAGAAGCCGAGGATCGCGCCGACGATGTTCACACCGAGCGAGATGGCGCCGTAGATGAGCGCGGTGCGGGCGAGCGGGTTCCGGGCCCGTGGCCGGACCTGAGGCGCACCATAGGGCCGACCGGGCTGCTGCGCGGCATACTGAGCGGGCGGATACGGCGACTGGGGAGGGTAGTTCGTTTGCTGGCCGTAGCCGGATTGTGGACCATAACCAGGTTGTGGCGGATAGCCTGATGGCGGTCCATAACCAGGTTGCGGCGGATAGGCCGGTTGCGGCGGATACCCCGGCTGCTGACCAGAGCCGGATTGCGGCGGATAGCCGGGTTGTGGCGGGTAGGCCGGCTGCGGTGGATACTCTGGCTGTTGCCCGTACTCAGGCGGCGTTCCATAACCGGGCCGCGGCGGATAGCCTTGTGGCGGCGGGTAGCCCACGCCCGGCTGCTGCTGCTGCCCATAGTCTGGCATAGGCTGCTGGTTCGGATCGTACTGATACGCCATGGCGTGGGGTCCTCCCGTGAGACGCTCGAATCACTCTGGACGGTACCGCAGGTGAGTGCGTAAGGCGGTCAACACCTCAGGCTCTCGGCACGATAGCTCGCCAATGGACCCTATTATAGCGGAACCGTCAAACATGGCGGGCGAGATGCTTCGCCGCCAGAGTTCCGGACATCTCCGGTCAGATCTCCCCAGATGCGGTCAAGTCTCGTCACGTCTTTGTCCCCACTATGCCAGAATCGTCCCTTTGTCTCTTGCCATACTCGAATAGATGTTCTATGGTTGGGCCAGGGGACCAGGCGCGCGATGCCTGAGCGTGCCGCTCGTCGCGGTATGCGGCGCGGCCGGTCGCGCGACGGCGGTCCCCGTGAGGAGGGGGAGCGCATGTCGCATCGACGTCAACGCCAGGTGCCCGCCAGGGCGACCGCACGGCCACTGCCGCCGCAACGGCCCGCCAACGCGCCAGCGCCCAGGCAGGGCAAACGCCCACCACTGCCCCAGCGGGAGGTCGCCTTCCCACCGGGCGAGCCGCTGGCGCCCGTGCCTGGATTG
>DASYGC010000041.1:0-3252 GCA_036000225.1 Ktedonobacterales bacterium
CGCCGGGCGCGCTCGCTGATTCCGATATGACGGAGGCGGCGACGGAGCCGGCGACAGCGCCGCGCACACCGACGGTGCCGTTGCCGCCGCCGGAG
This sequence comes from Ktedonobacterales bacterium, assembly GCA_036000225.1. Taxonomy (GTDB): domain Bacteria; phylum Chloroflexota; class Ktedonobacteria; order Ktedonobacterales; family JADMIN01; genus DASYGC01. Next base: position 96 of record DASYGC010000041.1, read on the forward strand.
TTTATCCCCGATCCCCTGTTGGGTGCGAGCGTGGCGCCGACGAGCCTGGCGCCAGCAAGCGTGGCGCCGACGGGCGAGGCGCCGACGAGCGAGGCGCCGACGAGCGCCGCCGCTGGACCGAGCTCGTGGGGATTGGAGCGGTGGCTGGTGGTGGCGCGCACGCTGGTGGGCGAGGTCAATCCGGCCAATCCCATCTGGGCGCGGGTGATCGCGTTCATGGCGCGGCTGTGGCCGAGGATCTGGTGGGTGGTGGGGGGCGTGGTGGCGTTTGGCCTGGCGCTCTATCTGTTCGTCGCGCTGGGCAACACCGAATTCTACCCGCTGCTGTTCGGCTTGCGGCGCGTGCTCAGTATCGTGGAGATTCTGGCGATCCTGGGATTGGTCGTGCTGGTGGGGCTGGCGTTTCGTCTGCGGATGGCGGCGAACGACCGCCACGAGCGGGGGGAGGCGCGCTACCGGCAGGCCGAGCAGGCGGCGCCGGAGCAGCGCGCGCCATTGGTGGATGCCGCCATCACGGACTGGCGCGACGCGCTGGCGGTCTGTCCACGGCCGCTGGCGCCGCGTGAGTGGGCTTCGACGCAGTTCGCGCTGGCACGCGCGGCGGTGGCGCGTGCGCATTCGGCGCCGCATGCCGTGGATGGCGCAGATCAGTCGCTGCTGCTGGAGGCGCTGGGCGCCTATCGCGCGGCGGCGGAGGTCTACGCGCGGCGCTCCGAGTTGGTCGAGTGGGCGCAGGTGCAACGAGCGATTGGCGACACCTTGCGCGCGCGGGCGGAAGCCGCGCCCGAGGCCAAGCGCCCACCGCTGTTTGGCGAGGCGGCGGCGGCGTATCGCGCGGCGCTGGGCGCGCTGCCGCGGGAGGCGCAACCGCGGGCCTGGGCGGACACCCAGATCGCGATCGCCAGGATGTGGCTGGCGGCGGCCGAGAGCGCGCAGCCACCGGAGCGCGGGCGTCTGTTGGGCGAGGCGGCCACCGGCTACCGGCTGGCGCTGCCCGAGTACGCGCGACACGCGACACGGGAAGACTGGGCGACGCTGCAGCATACCCTGGGAGGTACACTGATTCAGCAGGCGACAGAGGCGGAGGGCGCCGAGCGCGTGCGGCTGCTGGATGAGTCGCTGGCGCGCTATCGCGAGGCGTTGACAGTCGCGACGCGCTGGGCGCAGCCGGGTGAGTGGGCGGCGCTGCAGGCGGAGACCGGCGCGGCCCTGCGGCTGCGGGCGCAGATGACCGGGGACCAGCGGGAACGCTCGCGGTGGTTGGATGCGGCGGTGGCGGCGCTGGATGGCGCGCTGGAGGTGCGCACGCCGGAGGAATACCCCGCGGAATGGGCGGCGACCGAGGGGGCGCTGGGAGGAACATTGCTGGATGCGGCACAGCTCTACGAGGGGCCTGAGCGCATCCGTCTGCTGCGTGAAGCGGTGGCCACCCTCGATGCGGCGACGCGCGCGCTGAGCGCGCAAGGGGCGACGGCGGCGGCCGAGGCGACGCGCGCGGAACTGGCGCGGGCGACGGCGCTGCTGGGGGCGGGGTGAGGGTTCGGTTGCGGACGATGGCTGGCTGGCTGTCCCGCCAGCATAGCACGCGGCGCGAGGGGGTGGCAAGGGTGGTGGGGAAGGCGCCCGTTCGGAGGCGCCAGAAAGGCGATGGCGGGGAGTGGCGGCTAACGGCGAGGTGGGTATGGGCGCAGGTCGCCGACTGAAGCTCGGCTGCTAATCCTGGTGCGGCAAGGGCGGTAGCAGGTGAGTGATAGTCGGCGAGCGGAGCGGGCGATGGCGGGCGTGGGCGGTGGGGGCGACTCGCCGACTGAAGCTCGGCGGCTCATCGCGTTTGGGGCAAAGTTGGTGCCAGGCAGGGGCAGACATCGCAGTCCGAGCGGTTCCGGGCAGTTGATGAACCAGGGTGCCGCACATGGCGGGCGGTGCGCCCCGGTGTCGCAAGACTCGTTATTCTTGGCAGTACGGAGTTGCGCCAGCAGAGTGATGGGAAGCGGCGTATGACCAAAGAGCGGGTGTACTACCACGTGGTGTTCACCGTGTCGCGGGGCAGGCCGGGGTTCCTCAATCCAGAGATAGACGCGGCATTCAAGGCGCTCGTGCGCGAGATCGCGCATACCAAGGGCTGGCTGTTGATCGAGTTGGAGACGATGCCCAACCACGTCCACCTGCTGCTCGAAAAACCACCCTGGAAAGACTTGAGCCAGATCATGCAAGAAGTCAAAGGCATCAGCTCGCGGCGACTCCAACAGCGCTTCTCCTGGCTGGTCGGCGAGCTCGACTCAGGCCACTTCTGGACACGCCACTCCCACTACGAGCGGCACACCGACGCCTCCCTGGCCACCGTCCAGGCGTACATCAGCAATCAGCGTCGCGCCGGTGGCCTCGAACCCTGAATTACCTGGCACCTGCTAACGCGCCGATTTCGGTCATGCGCCCACCCCCGCAGTTCGACACATGTCTTCGTTACGCAGGTGCCGCCGGGCTTGATGTGTTGATTTGCCTACCCCCACACCTGCCATCGCCCGCTCCGCTCGCCGGCTAGCGTCCGCCTGCTACCACCTTCGCCGGCCCACGATTAGCAGCGGCGTCTTCAGCCCGCGACCTGCCCCCGCTCCCACGCCCGCCATCCGCCGCCACTCCTGCCAGTCCACGCTCGCCTGCTGCCAGCCTCGTTCCAACCGGGATTAGCAGCGGTGTCTTCAGCCCGCGTCCGCGATGGTCCACCCACTCCCGCCACGCCGCCTGCTCCCCTCGCCGGCTAGCGTCCGCCTGCCACCTCTCTCGCCTGCTACGGCTCACTCCCTCACCACTTCCTCACCGGCGCCGATTACCCCCGCGATCTCATCGCGGGGCGCTCCGCTGGCCCCTGCTTCGCCGTCCCACGGCGCGTGGCCAGGGCGGCCACGGCATCGGCCAGCTCGTTGGCGGCGTGGGGGTGGCCCAGGGGAGCGGCGGCGACGCCCATCGCGGCCAGACGCTGCGGCTCGGCCAGCAGCGGCAACAGCAGCGCGCGCAGCGAGGCGACGGTCAGGTCGCGATCGAGCAGCATAGCGGCGGCGCCCGCCGCGACGAACATGCGCGCGTTGATCTCCTGCGGCGAGCCAGAAAAGCCAGGCGGCAGGGGCACGAGCAGACTGGCCCGCGCCAGCGCCGCCAG
>DASYGC010000042.1:0-2313 GCA_036000225.1 Ktedonobacterales bacterium
CGCTGAACAGTCCGGCGTTGCGCTCATCGGAGAGCACGGCGAGGCTGGCCTTCTTGTGCAGTATCTTGCAGCGGAAGCTATTGACCATGCAGACGGCGCCATCCTTGACGGCGCGCACGATGGGATGATCCAGCCCGCCACGGTCGATCAACTCGCTGATGAGCACGCGCTTGTAGATCAGAGTAATGGGGAAGTCGCCGGCCACCAGCTGACCGTTGCGATACTCGATCTCGCGCGGATCGGCGGTGATGCACGCGATGCCCTGGGAGAGGAAGTAGTCGCGGAAGAGCAGGTGCTCGCTATAGGTTGGCACTTCGCGCCAGTCTACGATGGCGATGCGCGGCGGCTCGCGGCGGTCGCCCGCCCACTGCTGGTAGGCATCCAGCAGGGCATGCAGCACATGATGGCGTGCCAGCAGGGGGCGCACCTCGTACCGACGTATGAAGGCGCGCATGACGGGCAGGCCAAAGAACAGCGCCGTCAGCGCCTCGTTGTAGGCGGGCGCCGCCGGCGTCTCGGCGTTGTACTCGGTGATGCTGAAACGGCCATCATCGAGCAGGAAGGTGTCCAGCCGTGAGGTGGGGCTGGGCGCGCTATAGCCTGGATCGAGTTGAATCAGCGCTTCCTCCCAGTCGAGCAGGCCGAATTGCGCGCGCACGGCAGGATCGGCCATCGCGGCCTGATGTGCCGTGCCGAACGCGCGCAGCAACACGCCGACCTCGCGCTTGAGCGCGGCGTACTGCTCGGGGGTCAGGAAGCGCGGGCGCAGCACGGTGCACAGCGGGCGGTCGCCAAAAAACAGCCCATGGCGGCGCTGCTGGTCGTCGAGCTGCGCCTGGGTGGCCGCGGCCAGCTCATCGGTGAGCAGGTCATGATAGGTCTGGATCGCATCCTGTAGCGCCATTGGGCCTCCTCACCTCTCCCCCCGGCCCCCTCTCTTACGAGGAGAGGGGGAGGCCGATGCTCCGTGCCTCTCCTACGAGGAGAGGGGCATCTGGTGCCCCGCTCCCGCGCCGGGAACCGCTCCCGCACCGGGGCCGTCTGGTTCCCCTCTCCTACGAGGAGAGGGGTTAGGGGAGAGGTCCCAGCAGCGCGCTCCATTTCAGCTCGCGCGGTTGCGGGCGCGGTTGCTTGGCAAGGCGGATAGCCAAATCGGCCATATGCTGGACCACCCAGGCGAAGTAGTCGGGCGTCAGCGAATTGATGTCCATATCGGGTGCCGGGTTCATGAAGTCGATGGCATAGGGCACGCCGTCGCGGATCGCCCACTCCATCGAGTCCATATCGTAGCCCAGCGCCCGCACGAGGGTCAGCGAGTCGGCGACGATGCGCTGGCCCAGTTCGGGCGAGAGATGCTCGTGATCGACAATATACTTGCGCTCACCGGGGTCATACTTGATCGGCAGCACCTCCTCCTGGCCCAGGCAGATGCAGCGTACGAAGTGGTCCCACTGGATGAACTCCTGCACGATCATGGTGAGCAGGCCCGAGGCGTTGTAGTGCTCCAGCAGTTCGTCGCGGGTGTGGCAGACGTAGACTTCCTTCCACCCGCCGCCGTGGGCGTCTTTGAGGATGCACGGCAGACCGATGTACTCGAGGATCGCGTCCCAGTCGAGGGGATAGACGAGGTTGCGCAGGCTCTCGGCGTGGACGATGCCGGGCACGTAGTCCTTGTTCGGCAGTGCCAGCGTCTTCGGGCTGGCGATGCCCAGCCGGGTGGCAAGTGCCGCTTCGAAGAACTTGTCGTCGGCGGTCCACATGAAGGGATTGTTGATCACGCTCGCGCCCTGGAGCATGGCGTATTTGAGATAGGTGCGGTAGTACGGCACCTCGTGCGAGATGCGATCGATCAACACGGCATAGGGGCAGGGCTCGTCCATGCGCGTGCCACCCAGCTGGGCGAACTCGGCCACCACGCCGGCATCGCGCCGGTTCACCTCCGCGATGAAGGCGGGCGGAAACGACCACTCCCGTCCGACGATCAGGCCCACTTTGAGTGGCATGGCCGATGACATGGCGCGCTCCCTTCACCGAACGCCAGCCGGCCAGCGGTTGAAACCGCGCCTGGGGGCGTTCCGCCACGAAGCCCGCCTGCGCGGGCTGCAGAGGCAAGATAGTATCAGTCGTGACCTCCAAGATAGAGCTGAAGCATCTTGATCCAGAAGGGCCAGTCGTGCGCCCAGCCGTCCCAGATGCGCAGCGCATGCCAGATATCTTTACTCCACAGAGTGGTGGAAAGCTGGTCATTGCTCCAGCGCGAGGCATCGTCGTGGCCGGTCGCCAGCATGATATCGAGCTGGCGCAGCGCGGCCA
>DASYGC010000043.1:0-8450 GCA_036000225.1 Ktedonobacterales bacterium
AGCTTTTCGCCGACCACCTGACCCGCCCGCCCGCTGATGCCCGCATCCACCTCGTCGAAGATCAGAATGGGGACCTCGTCGGCAGCCGCGAGGATGGTCTTGAGGGCCAGCATCAGGCGTGAGGTTTCGCCGCCTGACGCGATGCGCGCCAGGGGCTTGAACGGCTCGCCCTGATTCGGCGCGATCAAGAATTCGACGCGGTCGATGCCCGTGGGACCGCAGGCGTAGCGCTCGCTTGCGTGGCCGCCAGACGGCGCGCCGTCCGCTTCGGCAGCATGGAGCTGGGCAGGCACGCCGGCGGGATCAGGAGTCTGCTGGATCTGGATCTGGAAGCGGGCACGGCGCATATGTAACTGATCGAGCTCGCGCTCCATCGCGGCGGAAAGGTCGGTGGCCGCGTGCTGACGCAGGTGCGAGAGCCGCGTCGCCAGCGCGCCAATCCGCTGGCACAACTGAGCGTCCTCCTCGCGCAGGGTGGAGGCGCGTTCGTCGCGATGGGTCATCCGCTCCAGTTCGCCGGCGGCCGTGGCAGCGTACGCCAACATCTCCGCGATGGTCGCGCCATACTTGCGGCGTAGCCGCGCCAGCAGATCGAGCCGTTCTTCCACCACGGCCAGCCGGGCGGGATCGACGCCCACCGCATCCTGGTACGAGCGGATCGCCGCGCCCACATCCTCCAGACGATAGACGGCATCGTCCAGCGCGGTGGCCTGGTCCGCCAGAGTGGGATCGAGGCGCACCAGCTCATCCAGCGCACGCCGCGCCGCCGCCAGCAGATCCAGCGCGGCGGGGCCGTCGCCAGTGTCGTCAGCGACCAGAGCCCCATGAATGCCGGCGCACAGCTCGCCCACCCGCTCGGCGTTCGCCAGCAGGCGACGCTCGCGTTCGAGGGTCTCGAGCTCTCCCTGGCGCGGACGCGCCGCTTCGATCTCGCCGACCTGAAAGCGCAGCAACTCGGCGCGCCGTTCGATCTCATGCTCGTCGCGCTGGAGCGCAGCCAGCTCACGTCGCACGCTACGCTGTTGGGCAACCAACGCGGTGAGTTCGGTGCGTTGCGCGACGCAGCCGGCATAGCGGTCAAGGTAAAAAATATGCTGCTCAGGACGCAGCAACGTCAGATGCGTGCTCTGCCCGTGTGTGTCAATCAGCGCCGCGGCGATGCGTTGCAAGGCCGAGGTGGGCACCGTGCGACCGTTGACGCGCGCGATGCTCCGGCCCGTGCGGGCGACCTCGCGCGTCAGGATGAGGGTGCCGTCCTCGGCTTCGAGACCCAGACTGGCGAGCAGGGATCGCAGCGAGAGCTCATCATCGTTGGACGAGTCAGCGCCGGCCGCGTCGTCGGCGGCGCCGTTGGTCGCGAGAGACATCGCTGGGGCGGCCGCGGGCGCATGCTCGGCGTCGAGCAGTGTGGTGAGCTCGAAGACGCCCTCGATCAGGGCGCGGTCGGCACCAGCGCGCACGACATCGGCGCCGACGCGATCGCCAACCAGCGCGGAGACGGCATCGATCAGAATTGACTTGCCGGCGCCGGTTTCGCCGGTGAAGACGTTGAAGTCAGGGCCAAGGCGCAAGCGCAATTGGTCGATGATGGCGAAGTTCGTAATGGAGAGCTCGAGCAGCATAGTGTCCATTTTATCACGCGAGCAGGTGCCCACCGAGGGGTTGAGGTGATCGCGGGTGCGCGCGGGTGCGGCCATAGGCTAGAGCGCCTCTTTCAGTTTGGCCGAGAGCACGCGGTAGAAGTAGGTGGGCGGGCGACGCCGCAAAAAACGGGTGACCTGCCGGTTGGTGGCGATGCGCACCTGGGCACCATCGAGGAGTGGGCGGTTGAGCTGGCCATCGGCGGAGAGGATGGCGCCGCCGGAGCCGGCCTCCAGTTCGAGGGTGATGCGTGCGTTGGGTTCGAGCACGAGCGAGCGATCGGCGACCAGATGGGGCGCGATAGGCGTGATGACGGCGCTGCGCACCTGGGGATGGAGGATGGGGCCACCGGCGGCCAGATTATAGGCTGTCGAGCCGGTAGCGGTGGAGATGATGACGCCATCGGCGACGATCGTGGTATAGGGATGGTCGTCAATCCAGACGTTGACCCGGATCACGCGCGGCTCCGCGCCGCGCACCAGCACGACATCGTTGAGGGCGAGCAGCAGCTGGCGCTGGCGGCCGATCTCGACCTCAGCCTGCAACATCGAGCGCTCGTCAACCCAGTACTCGCCCTTCAGATACAGCGGCAGCTGGTCGTCGACTTCGGCGGGTTCCAATTCGGTGAGAAAGCCCACACGGCCAAAGTTGATGCCCAGCAGCGGCACATCCAGCGGCGCGCACTGGCGCGCGACGGAGAGCAGCGTGCCGTCGCCGCCCAGCACCAATACCACATCGGTGGTCGCCAGGTGCCCGTCGATCTCTTGCTGATGGGTGGCCTCGGCAGACCAGACGGAGTAGCCGGCGCCCGTCAGCCGCGCGACCAGGATATGGCTCAGCGCGGCGGCTTCGGTCGAGCGATCGCGGTACACGATGCCGAGCTTGTGCGCGGCATGTGGTGTGAGCATGTCCGTAGTGTGTGCATCCGTCATGCAAACTCCCGTAGGCTGCCCCACACCGCACGCTGTGGGGGCACGTGATCGCCGCGCGGCGGTACCGTGCATATCGTACGAGAGGGTGCACGCGGTGTCAATGTGGCGCGCGGCGGCAGTCGCCGGTCGATCAAGCGCCGCGCTGGCGAGCGGGGCGCCGGGCGCGCCGGCCAACCGCGAAGACGACGAGACCGCCGACGGCGAGGCCGCCACCGGTTAGCGGCAGCACGGGCGGTGAGCCGGTCGTGGCCGTGGTGTGCTCCGCGCCAAAGGAGGCAGGCTGGTGCCCGGAGCTTGTGGGGATAGCCATCGGAGCAGTCGTAGCTCCTGCCTGGGTCTCGTTACAGATGGTGGTCCTCGTACCGGACGGAGTCACGGTGGTGACGCAGGTGGGAAGTGGCGTGGACGCGGCGGTTGTCGGATATGCAGAGCTGTTGTGTGTCGGTGTCCCGTTCGCAAGGTGCCCGGTCGGAGTGTAAGGCGCGGCGGCCGTCGTACCGCCCGCCGAGCCGTTGGAGGCCGCGCGATCAGTTACCTGGAGCGCGCCACCGAGCGCGCTGCCCAGCACCAGAATGAGACCGGCGGCGGCGGCAAGGCCGCCGGCCCACTGCGCGGCGGCGGCCCAGCGTGGCGCTGGCCGGGACGTGGCACGGCGAGTAGTGCCAACGGTGGCGACGCGCGGCTGGATGGGCAGCGCGAACGAGCGCGGCAACGCCGGCGTGGGCAGCGCGCGCAGCACCGCCACGGTGCGCCGTAGCTCCGCCAGCTCGTTTGCGCAACGCGCGCAGGTGGGCAGGTGCTGGTCCAGGGCAATGCGCTCGGGAGCGGGCAGGCGGCCATCAAGGTAGGCCGACAGCCGCTCGCGCTGTGCCTCCCAATCGGTCGGGTGATTTGTGCTATTCGCGCTCATATGCTGCCTGTCAGGGTGATCATTCTTCCTGTTCACTGCGACGATAGGGGGCGGGCAAAAGTTCCGCTTGTGTTTGCAAGAGGTCACGCATGTGGCCGCGTGCGCGCGAGATGCGCGATTTGACGGTGCCCAGACTGGTTTGCATCACCTGGGCGATCTCTTCGTAGGCGAGGCCCTGCACATCGCTCAGGATCAGCGCCAGCCGCTGCTCGGGTGGCAAACGCAGTAAGGCGGCCTGGATCGCTTCCACCAGCTCGGCACGCAGTGCGATGCGCTCAGGCTCCCTCTGCTCTTCGATCAGCGCCGCGGGCAAGGGACCAGCGGTGGCCTCGGTTTCAGGGTCGGGTTCGAGCAGGGCATCGAGCGAGGTGCTAGGGTGGCGCCCGCGGGCACGCCAGTAATCGTAACAGGCGTTGGTGACGATACGCAGCAGCCAGGCACGAAAGGAGGTGCCACGAAAGGAAGCGATCGCGCGGAAAGCGGAGATGAAGGCGTCCTGGGTCACATCGGCGGCGGCTTCTGGTTCGCCCAGCATGCGCAGCGCGAGGGAGTAAGCGGACTGCTGATGCAGCTCGACCAGGCAATTGAAAGCCGGCACGTCGCCACGCTGGCTCCGGCCGATGAGTGTCGGCTCATCGGCGGTGTCACCACGATTTGGGCGTTGACCCGGCCTCCACATACGAACCTACCTCTCCGCGCACGGCCACAGTCTATCGCGGTGCCGCGCGGAGTACAAGGGGGCGTGGACGGTAGATTGTCGGGGGGCAACGCACGCTCCCCATCGAAGTCCATAATGAGGCCAGAGCGACGCCGTGCTACCATCCATGCGGCACGACCGTTCATACCGGGGCCCCAGCGTGCAAACCCGTGCGCCATGAGGGATAGCCAGGGACAGTGGGCGTGGGGTGTACGCCGCGACGACAACAAAACGAGGTCGGAGCGCACACCCGTGCGCAGCGCCGGCACCGACGGATAACGAGACCCAGAGCGCACACCCGTGCGCGACTACGGATAACGAGGCCCAGAGGGTGTACTGCCGTAAACCCCTACGGATGGGCGGGATGCTCGCGGGCCAGGCGGCGCAGCACGGCGGGCAAGATGCCGCCCTGGCAGTAGTAGTCGATGTCCACCGGGCCATCGAGCCGGGCAATGGCGGCGAACGTGATGGTGTGGCCATCGGCGCGCGTCGCCGTCACCTGGACCTGCTTGCCAGGGGTGAGACCTTGCGCGATGCCCGTGATGCTGAATACCTCTTCACCGCTCAGGCCGAGGCTTTCGCGGTTCTCGCCCGGCTGGTACTGCAAGGGCAGCACACCCATGCCTACCAGGTTGCTGCGGTGGATACGCTCATAGCTTTCGGCAAGCGTGGCGCGCACGCCGAGCAACAGGGTGCCTTTGGCCGCCCAATCGCGCGAACTGCCCGAGCCATACTCCTTGCCCGCGAGGACCAGCAACGGCGTGTTGTCCGCGATGTAGCGTTGCGCGGCATCGTAGATCGTCAGAACCGCGCCGTCGGGCAGGTGCTTGGTCCAGTAGCCCTCTTTCTCAGGCACGAGCGCATTGCGCAGGCGAATGTTGCCGAAGGTGCCGCGCATCATCACCTCGTGGTTGCCACGCCGCGAGCCATAGCTGTTGAAGTCGCGCGGCTGCACGCCATGTTCTTTCAGATAGATCCCGGCGGGGCTGTCGGGGCCGATGGAGCCGGCGGGCGAGATGTGGTCGGTGGTGATGGAGTCACCGACCGCGACAAGCACGCGAGCACCCGCGATATCGGTGAGCGGCGCCGGCTCTTTGGGCAGGTCCTTGACGAAGGGCGGCTCGCGCACATAGGTGGAATCGGGGTTCCACTCGAACTCGCGCGAGGCGGGCACGGGCAATGCGCGCCAGTGTTCGTCGCCATCGAAGACGTGGCCGTAGTCTTCTTTGAACTGCTCGGGCTTGAGCACGCGACCGAGTGTCTCGTTGATCTCGGCCTGGGTGGGCCAGATATCGCGCAGATACACCGGCTGGCCGTTAGGGTCCTCACCCAGTGGCTCGGTGGTCAAATCGATATCGACACGGCCGGCCAGCGCGAACGCCACCACCAGCGGCGGCGAGGCGAGGAAGCTGGCACGCACCTGCGGATGGATGCGGCCTTCGAAGTTGCGGTTGCCGCTGAGCACGGCGGCGACCACCAGGTCGTCGTCCTTGACGGCTTGAGCGACGGGGTCGGGCAAGGGGCCGGAATTTCCGATACACGTAGTACACCCGTAGCCGACCAAGTGAAAGCCGAGCGCATCAAGGTAGGGTGTAAGACCCGCATCAAGAAGGTAATCGGAGACGGCGCGCGAACCGGGTGCCAGGCTGGTCTTGACGGTGGGCTTGACGCGCAGCCCGCGTGCTACGGCGTTGCGGGCCAGTAGTCCGGCGCCGACCATCACCGAGGGATTGGAGGTGTTGGTGCAACTGGTAATGGCGGCGATCGCGACGGCGCCGTCACGCAGTTCCACTTCTTCGCCTTCTATCGCGACCAGCGTGCGGTGCGGCGCGGTGGCGGCATCCGTGCCGCTGGCGGCGTGGGCGCTGATCTGGGGGGCAAAGGCGGAGAGGAAGGTCTGCTTGAGATCGGGCAGCGCCACGCGGTCCTGGGGGCGGCGCGGGCCGGCGAGGCTGGGTTCGATGGTGCCGAGATCGAGCTCGACCAGCTGGTCGAATTGCGGTTCGGGCGAGCTGTCGGTGCGGAAGAGCCCCTGTTCCTTGGTGTAGCGCTCGACGAGATCCACCAGCGCTTCGTCGCGCCCAGTGCCACGCAGGTAACGCAGAGTCTCGTCGTCCACGGGGAAGAGCGAGGCGGTTGCGCCGTACTCGGGACACATATTGGAGATGGTAGCGCGGTCGGGCAGCGAGAGGCTGCTCAGGCCAGCACCGGCGAACTCGACGAACTGGCCGACGACGCCGCGCTTGCGCAGCAACTGAGTGACGGCGAGCACGAGATCGGTGGCGGTGGTGCCTTCGGGCATGGCGCCGCTCAGGCGCACGCCGATCACCTCGGGAGCCAGCAGATAGAGCGGCTGACCGAGCAGCACGGCCTCGGCCTCGATACCGCCGACGCCCCAGCCGAGCACGCCTAGGCCATTGATCATCGTGGTGTGCGAATCGGTGCCGACGAGGGTATCGGGGAAGGCGACCAGCTCACCCTGCGCATCGGGGCGGGTCTGCACGACTTTGGCAAGATATTCCAGGTTGACCTGGTGCACGATGCCGGTGCCTGGCGGGACCACCTGGAAATCCTTGAACGCCTGCTGGGCCCAACGCAGCAGTGCGTAGCGTTCGCCGTTGCGCTCGTATTCGCGTTCGACGTTGCCAGCGAAGGAGCGCGTGGTGCCGAAGAAGTCCACCTGGACCGAGTGGTCGATCACCAGGTCGGCGGGCACCAGCGGATTGACCCCGGCGGGGTCGCCGCCCAACTGACGGATGGCGGAGCGCATCGCGGCGAGATCGACGACGCAAGGGACGCCGGTGAAATCTTGCAGGATGACGCGCGCGGGCAGGAAGGCGAACTCGCGCTCGGCGGTGGCGGCGCTTTTGGGAGTCCAACGGGCCAGAGCCAGCACGTCCTCGGCATGGACCAGCGCGTCGGGCGATTCGCCACTATGGCGCAGCAGGTTCTCGACCAGGAGGCGCACGGTGATCGGCATGCGGCTGAGATCGCTCACGCCGTGTTGGGCGAGGACGGCCAGTGGATAGTACGCCACCGGCGTGGCGGCTCCGGGCAGTGTGGTGCGGGCGCCAAAGGGGTCAGAGGGGGCAGGCATGAGCGAGTTCTCCTTTGAAATCAGTCAGTCCGCGGTTGGAGCGGCGACGCCAGCGGCGCGAGCAGCGGAATGCGATGGTAGCAGTCCAGTATAGCGCACATGCGCGGCGGGATGCGGTGTTCGCATGTGGTGCGCGGCGGAGCGTGCCGGGCGAGCGCCAGCGGTGCCACGTAAGCAGTGTACGCGATGATTTGGTATTGGACTAGCCGAATCGGACGATAGCTTCTATTGCATGTGGCGATAGTGGTGAGTCGGGAGAGGGCACGTGTAAGCAGACATGCAACAGATGTCCACATGGAATCGCAGGGCGGTCACGCCCTGTCCGGTGCGCGTCGCAGCTTCGCAGAGATTGGGAATGGGTATGGAGCGGGTGCCTCGGCGGCATGGAAGGTCTCCTCGTGAGTTAGGTGCGATGAGCGTGAAGCGACAGAGCGGGATGGCCCATCCAGCATCATAGAACGTGGGCTCGCCATGAGGAAGGAAATGGAGGCAGAAGTGGACAAAGTGATGACGGCACTTGACCGGAGGTGACCGGATCTGAGGACACACAACGCGGTTGAGTACGAGGGATATGAGTGATTTCATCGCGCCTCTTGCTCGCAAGGCGATTGCTGATTGACAGGTCGCGCATGCGGGCGTACGATGTCAGCGCCAGCCGGTGGGTTGATCGCGCGAACGGGTATTGTGGGGAAGGGACGCGCTGCATGGGCGACAAGATCTTCATCTCCTACCGCCGCGACGATAGCCGGACGAGCACCGACGGTATCCACCGCGCCCTGCTGCCGTTCTTTGGCCCCGACAAAGTCTTCTTCGATGTGGTTTCGATTCCTGGCGGGGGTCAACTTCGTGAAGAAGATCCACGAGGAGATCGGGCAATGCGCGGTGATGCTGGTGGTAGTTGGCCCGCGCTGGGTGGACATCGCGCACAACGGCGTGCGGCGGCTCGAAGATCCAGACGACTACGTACGGCTGGAGATCAAATCGGCGCTCGATGCGGAGATGTGCGTGATCCCGGTGCTGGTGGAAGAGGCCAGCATGCCACAGGCGGCGCAACTGCCTGAGGCGCTGCGCAACTTCGCGGTCATGAATGCCATGCATGTGCGCTACGCGCGCGACTTCGACATTGACATCGGGTACCTTGTCGAGGCGATCGAAGAGGGCGGTGCGCCGACA
>DASYGC010000044.1:0-14951 GCA_036000225.1 Ktedonobacterales bacterium
GCCGAGTCATTCACTGGCAATTTCTTGCTGGCGCTCTTCTTGGTGACATTCACCCGCAAACTCACGCGCTAGTCGCGGCGAGGCTCACTTGCCAGGCAATCTTCAGCCCGCTAGAATAGAGGCGCCGCGTACGCATCAGCAAAGGGGAGCCATCCGTGGGCCTGCCCGCGCGCCCGTCCGTTCATCCTGGCACTGGCTACCGGCCACTCTTCGGCGGCTATGCGCTGGTTTGCGCTGGTGCGTTGTGGTTGGTCGGTATCGCCCTGCGCCGCATTGGACCGTGGGGTGCGCTGGCGGTAGCGCAATGGCTGGGACTCGCGGCCGGATGCGCGCTGTTGGGGCTGGCTCTCCTGGCGCTGCGCCGCTGGCGCGCGCCCGGTGGCACGCGTATGGACGGCGCCAGCCGCCTGCTCATCGCCGGTCTGATTCTGGCATTCTGGCTGCTGCTGGGCGCGGCGCGGTCCACCGCGGGCGACCCCACCGCCGATCCGCACTCGGTCGGTGCGCTGCCACACGGACCCACGATCCAGGTGCGCGGTGATGTCGCCGCCGAGCCAACCCTCGAAACCGATGGGCGCCTGCTCATCGTGCAGGTGGCGAGCAGCAGTCTGGATCGCGGCGCTACCTGGAACTCCACCACCGGCCGCATTGAAGTGCATCTCACTGGACCAGATGATTGGTTTGCTCCCGGCTATGGGGATACCCTGGAACTATCGGGCAAGCTCCAGCCGGTCACGCAGGGTGCGCCGGTGGGCGTGCTCGCGCGTCTGGCAAGCGCCCGGGCGCAAATCATCGCGCGCGGGGGCGGCAATCCGCTCGAGACGTTCCTGTTCGGGTTGCGCGTGCGGCTGGCGGATGGAATTCAACGTGCCCTACCCGAGCCTGAAGCCGCGCTCTTGATCGGCATTTTGTTGGGCCTCAAGACCCCTGTGCTCCGTGCACGCCTCGCGCTGTTCACCAGCACGGGAACGATTCACCTCGTGGTGCCCGCCGGCCTGAAGGTCTCGCTGCTGGCCGATATCGCGCGCCGGGTTGCCAGCCCATTGGGCCGCTGGACTGGCACGCTCGCGGCGCTAGTCGCCGTCACCGGCTATGCTGGCCTGGGCGGTGGCGGACCGGCCGCCGTGCGCGCGGCGATTATGGGAGCCCTCCTGGCGCTGGCGCCCGCGCTGGGCCGACGCTACGATGTGTTCGCGGCGCTGGCCTTCACCGTCATTGTCATGACCGCATTCGAGCCATTGTTGATTTACGATGCCGGCTTCCAGCTCACCACGCTGGCTACTCTGGGTATCCCGCTGCTGGCCCCCACTCTTGGTCGCTGGCTGCGAGCGCCATTGGCACGTCTTCCGCTGACCACCATCACCGGCCCCGTGGCGGAGCTGATGGCGGTGACCCTGGCGGCGCAACTGGCGACCCTGCCGGTGCTTGCACTGACCTTTGGCATCATCTCATTTGTCGCGCCGCTGGCCAATCTGCTGGTGGTGCCGCTGCTGGCCCCGCTGCTCGTGCTGGGCGGTGCGCTTGCCGCCGCGACCCTGATTGCCGCGCCTGCCGCAACGGTGCTGGGATTCGTGACGTGGCCCTTGCTCTGGATCACGGACAAGGCCATCGAACTCTGCGCGGGGCTACCCGCCGCCGCCATCACCGTCACGGCGACACCGATTTGGCTGGCCTGGGCCTATTACCTCGTCGCAGGTCTCCTGGTGCTTTGGGGGATTCTACGTGTGCGCGGGCAGGCCGTGGCGCGCGCCGCCGGGGGACTTCCGCCGCTGGCGAGCCCGGCGCATGCGCCCTCACCGGTGCGCCGCGCCGTCTTTCGTTGGAGTCTGGTGGTGGTCTCGGCGATCGTATTGCTCGGTGCCTGTGGCGCCGCGGCGCCCGCACTGGCGGCTGGGAATTCGCGCATCGACTTCCTGAACCTGGGACCGGGTGGTGAAGCGACCTTGCTGCGACTTAGCAGTGGCGCGACGATTCTGATCGACGGCGGCCCCAATGGACCCGCCCTGGAGGAAGCCTTGACCGCGCGACTGCCTTTCTGGCAGCGTTCGCTGGACCTGGCGCTGCTCACCGACCAGCGCGCCGGTGATACGGCCGGCCTGCAGGATGTGACGGCGCATTTCGAGATGGCCCAGGCTGCCGACGCTGGCGCCGCTCACCCCACCGCCGTCTATCTCGCCTGGCTCGACGCTCTGGCGCGTGCGGGCATCCCACATGTGCGCATACGTCAGAACGACGTGATACATGTACAGTCGGATACGACGCTGACGGTGCTGGGTCCGCCGCAAACGCTCTACCTGGCGGCCGGAGGTGCCACCACCGCGAGCAACGACATGATGGTGCGGCTCGACACGCCGGGCTTGCGCGTGTTGTTCCTTGGCAGTGCCGACGCCTATGCGCTCGATGCGCTGGCGTTTGCCGGTGAGCCACTGGCGGCGGATGTCGTCGAGGTCGCGCTGCCACCGGACACCGGAATCAACCTGGACAGTTCACTGGGCCAGGTGCTGCTGGCAGCTCATCCACGGCTGGTGGTGGTGACTCAGGCGCCGCCATCTGCGCGTCCCCATGTCGCGCCCCCACCGACCACCATCTGGCCACCCGACGCCCCTACCGCCGCATCACTGGGCGCGCTGATCGTTCGCACGAGCAGCGCGGGCACCGTCTCGCTGACCGCGCGCCCAGATGGCGGCTGGGATCTTCTGGGCGCCTGACGCCAGCGGCGCCACCTCCGCTGGCGTCAGGCGAAGGGCTGAATGAATGAATGGCGCACCTAAGGTTTGGATTTTTGCTGCTGTTGCTGCTGCTTATAATAGCTGTGTGGCCGGGGATGATGCTCGTTGTCTTCGTACGCGGGACGCACTTCATCATCGCTGGGTTTGGGCTTGATAAATCCGTCCATCAACTCCTGCAGATCGTTGTAGATCGCGTCGTTATCGATGGCTTCCTTCTGCTTGAGCAAATGGCGTACCATCTGCACCTGTGGGATGGACGTCTGGCTATCGCGCTGGGACTCCGCACGGGCAATGAACTTTTCGACCAGCGCGACACTGTCTTCGTGGGCTCCATTCAGTTCCAATTGATCCCGAATGGTGAGCAACTGCTCGTAGGCGTTCACCTCTCGCTCCTTTTCACACGGCCTCGCGGTCCGCGGGTCCCATCGGACTCCATCAGGTGCGCTTGCCGTCCGGAATCGCCCCCGAACCGCGCGCGCACGCCTGAGTCTGCGGGGTCCCGCACGTAGACGGCCCACGATGCCCATTAAGATACTATACCCGTATTACGCGCCAACGGTCCACCGTGTTGCCCATCCGTTGCTTCGATTGGCCACCATTTTGGAGGGCGCGACGACGCTGTGCCGGTGGCCTCGCGAGCGCCTGGCAACCAGCCATGGCCAACGGTGCGGCGATCTGGTCGCCCTCCCTAGCCGGAGTTGGCGATCGACTGGGGGCGGTTGCCACGGACCACGTCGAGCACCGTCCGAGCGCCGTGGGTGCGTTCGACAGCCAGGAAGTAGCGCAGTCCTCTGCCGTAAACATCATCACGCCGTGTGGCACGCGCGGCCACACGGCGGTAACCACCCGCGACGAGCACGCGGTGGGCTACCCACTCAGCGAATCCCTCACGCTGCAGCGGATCAACCAGATCGGGGGCGGCTTCTACCTGCCACGCATGCCCCAATTCATGGGCGAGCGTGCCGAGCAACAGCGGACGGGGCATCCCGAGTTCGACATAGATGCTCGCCGCTCCCCGCTCGCGCACGAAGAAGCCCAGCACATGGTGGCTGCCCGTGCCCGTAGGGATTTCTGACGCGAAGCGACGGCGCACTTCACCCATCTCGCGCCGCCCCACAATCCTCAAATGCGGGATCCGTGCCGGTCGCACGCGCGCCACGCGTTCCGCCAGGGCCAGCGCCTGCTCGAAGATCGCCCGTACCGCCTCATCCCCCAGCACCATCTCCGTGGCGCACAACACACAGCGAAACTGCCCATCGGCCAGGGTTGCGGTGCCCACGGGAACCGGTGCCCGGCAAATGTCACACCGAGCGCGGTGTTTCACACAGCCCTCACAAAAGCGCCGCAGGGCGGAAGGCGGGAGTAACTCATCGAAGGTATACCAACTCTGGGTGATGACCTGTCCACAACAGGCACACCTTGGCGCGGTGCGCAAGCAGTTCGAGCAGTAGAGCGGCCCACTCACCTGGATGCCAGGCTGAGCCGCGCGTGTGGGTGGGAGGGCAGTGCCCACCGCTGGCACTGGTGGCCGCTGTTGTTCATGATCCGCCAGTGGTGCGTCGCACCTGGCGCAACGCGGACGTTGGGTGTGACAGGGTGCGCAGACCGCGAGTCCATGCGAGTAGCGGTAGAAGTGACCCACGAGAGGAATGCCGCATAGGTGGCAAAACCGCGGAGTCCGCGCATCAGTCATGCGAGCCGCACCTCTCCGCCAGCCAGTGCCGCGCGAGTACGCGCGATATCGCCTGGCGCGCCGAGCAGTTCAAACACCTCGAGGGCCTGGGTGAGCTCATCGCGCGCACGCTGGGTGTCTCCCGAGTGCTGGCGGCTACGGGCGAGGCTGGCGAGGACGACGCGCGTGCGCGCCTCCTCCCAACGGGTCCCCAGCGTGTGATAGCGATTGAGCGCGTTCGAGAGATCCGCTACGGCATCATCCCAGTTGCCGGCAGCTATGCTTACCATACCACGTGCGCGCAGCGCTTGCGCGAGCGCCTTGCGCGCGCCCGAGCGCCAACCCAGTTCGAGTGCCTGCGCGCCGTAGCGCTCGAACAACTCGTGGTCCTGCGTGCGCGCACCCAACTGGGCCAGTTCACTCACCAGAAACGGCAGGGCGTAGCGGCCCGCTCGATAGTCGCGCGCCGCCAACAGCAGGCGCTCGGCTTCCTTGTTGCCGCCATGTGCCAGTGCGAACCGCGCGCGATACAGCGCGACATACAACGGCTCCTGGGCGCGTCGTGGATTGCGCGCCCGAGCGACGACTGTCCGCGCGTCCTGCTTGCGTCCCAGGCGCGCGTAGGCACACGCCAGCGCGAGCAGCGCACGGCGATAATGGTGCGCGTGCTCTACAGTGGTATGCGCGGTAGTGGCGATGAGTTGTTCGCCCGCGTCAATGGCCTCCTGCCAGTGATCCCACTCGAAGTAGGCCAGCACCTCGGCCTGCAGCGCCTGCGTGCGCAGCAGTCCGGCATCCAGCGACCGCGCGAGATCACGTGCTTCGTGCGCATGGGCGACAGCCAGCTCGTACTCACCGACTACCTGATAGGCTGAACTGACCTCGGCATGGATGTCGACCAACTCATCCACATCGTCGATCTGCCGCGCCCAGTAGAGACGACGGGTCTGACTTTCCAGGTGGCCGCGCAGGTCCGCGGTGGTGGCCTGCATGTTGCCGAGTGCGTCGAGCGCCTCAGACGCCTCACGTGGCGCGCGTAACATCTCCGTGATGGTGACGGCCTCGCGCGCGCTGTGCAACGCATCCAGCAGTTCGCGCTCGCCACGTCGTTCCGCCCAGGACCACCAGAAGAAGCTCTTGGCGGTCAGCAGTCCAGCGCCATCTAACGTCTCGCGCTGGCCCAGGGTATCGGCAAGCTCCAACCCCTGCCGCAGGTAGGTCCACAACTCTTCGTGGTTGGGTGGCTGAACAAACCAACTGCCGCTGCGTGCAGGCAATTGCACCAATAATCGGTAAAGACGGAGACCTTGCTGCGCCCAATCCGCGGGCACCGCGCTGCCTTCCGGCGCGAGACCTACCGCCAACCAGAGCCGCAACGCCTCACGGTAATCACTCCAGGCGCTGTCTGCCCGCGATTGCAGCCAGCGCACTGAGCCGCGCTGGCTGAGCGCGTGCACCTGAAGCGGCAGGCTCGCGGGCAGCGGATCTTCCGCCAGGATTTCCAGGGCATCGGAATATGCGCGCTCGGCCCTGCTCGCCAGGTGGCGCGCCGCCGCGCGATCACCGGCCAGCAGCAGGTAGTGGATCACTCGCTCACGGACCAACCCTCGCCGTGCCGTATCGTGTGGGAGAACGAGTTCGGCCTGCAAGTAGTATTGTTGGTAGTGAACGGCGATCAAGTCGATGAGCGCATCGTCGCGGCCCTCCGCCTGCTCCTCCAGCCAGTGCGCCAGCACAGCATGTTCGTATGCCCGCCGCGCGCGGGGAATGGCGGCATAGGTCACCTCGCGAGTCAGCACATGCTTGAAGGTATACACCTGTTCGCCTGAAGACGTGAGTTCAGCGCCCTGGTCGCTTTCCTGGATCAAGTCCTTTTGCACCAGCCGGCCTAACCTGGATTCCACCAGCTCGCGGGTATCTTCGGGTGCCAGGGCCTGGAGCACGCTGGCCCAGAAGTAGCGGCCGACCACCGCCGCATGCTGCAGGACCACGCGCTCGTCAGGTGGCAGCAGATCCAGGCGTGCGGCTACCACACCCTGGACGGTGTCGGGAATCACTGGATCGCTAGCCTCTACGCTTCCCTGCCACCTGGTGGCAACCCGCCAGCGGCTCGCGCTGCTGGAAGGCGCCGCATGAGACTCGTCCGGTGGGCTGGTCGCGGCAACATGGGTCAGAATACCGCGGTCGGCTAGCATGCGAATGATCTCCTCGAGATAGAACGGGTTGCCTCCCGCCTTGGCCAGTATGCCCTGGCGCAGTCTGGCGGGAATCCGCTCGCTGGGTAGCAGAGCCGCCATGAGATGAGCGGACTGGTGATCGGAGAGCGGCTCGAGCGCGATGAGCAGGTCCTGCTCCCCACCCCATGTCGGTCGCCGTTCGTACAACTCCGGTCGCGCCTGGCACACGAGCAGCAAGGGAGCACCTGACGAGCGGTTCAAGACAACGTCCAGTAGGTCCAACAGGGCATCATCCGCCCAGTGAATGTCGTCGATGACCAGCACCAGTGGTCGCGTGCTGGCAAGCGCGCCGATGAACACGCGCCACGCGCGCAGCAGACCATCATGCGATTGCTGCGCATCCGCGGGCAGGAGGGCCTGGCGTCGCTCCGGCGACTCGATGCCGATGGTATAGCCCAAATAGGCGGCAATCAGCTCAGGATCATCCAGCCGGCCGGCTCGAACCAGCACAGCAGCGACACAGCGCGCGAGCAGCTCGCGCGCGTGGTCATGCGCGTCCAGCACTGAAATCCCGCACAATTCACGCAGCATCTCGGCGAGCGGCCAGTAGGTGATGCCCTCGCCATACGGCGGACACCGCCCCTCCAACACTCGTGGTGCGCCGCTGGCCTCCGCCACTGGCGAGGCGACAGCCGGGGGAAGCGTGTCAGGTCCCACAATCGATGAGACGCCGACCAGCCGATTGATGAATTCTCGTACCAGACGTGTCTTGCCCACCCCCGGCATCCCGACAATGGTGACCCGTCGCGGCTGGCGTTCCGCGACGGTCTGCTGAACGAGCCGGTCGAGTAGGGTGATTTCGCGGTCCCGCCCGATCAGTGGTGCGCGCAAGCCTTCAATGCCACGCGGACGCGCGGCTGGCACGTCGCCGGCCTCGACCAGCGCCATTGCCTCCCACACGGGAAACGGCCGCGGTTTACCGCGGACCTGAATCGGGGCCAGCGCGCGATAGACCACCGCGCCGCGCGTGCCACGATAGGTACGCGGGCCGACGAGCACACTATCTGGTTCGCTCGCCTGCTGTAGCCGGGAAGCCACATTGACCGCGTCGCCCGTAATGAGGAAGTCGTGCCCCTCCACGGCACCTGGTCCAGCCGCCGCCACCACCTCACCGGTATTGATGCCGATGCGCATGCGCAACCCCGCGGCGACGATACCGCTAGGATGCAGCTCGGCATTGAATTGCCGCAAGGCGGCGCGCATGCCGAGTGCCGCGCGCACCGCGCGCACAGGATCATCCTCGTGAGCTGTGGGCAGGCCAAAGATCGCCATGATCGCGTCGCCAACGTACTTTTCAACCGTTCCAGCGTGGCGATGCACTTCATGGGTCATGCGGGCAAAGAACATGGTCAAGAGCGCGCGCAGATCCTCGGGATCCATCGAGTCCGCGAGTTGGGTCGAGTTGGTAAGGTCAGCGAACAGCACCGTGACAACGCGACGTTCCGCGATGTCTCCTCCCTCCGCCCCCTCCCCGTAGCGTAGCGTCGCGGAGAGCGGGACCAGCATCGTGTCGCCGGTACTTCCAGAAAGTTCGGCACTCGCTTGGCGCGAAGCAAGGGATTCAAGTGATAACGTGGCGCTGGGAGAGCTCGCTGCCACTCCAGCGGCTGCCAGTGCCGCCCAGCCATGCTCAGCGCTCCCATTAGTGATTTGCGCGGTAAATCGTGGCACGGACGGCGATGTCGCTCCCGCCACCAGTGGTGTGCCACACTGCATACAGAAGCGCGCGAGTGCGGGATTGTCCGTGCCACAGACAGGACAGATCATGCTTCACCTCACGCCATCAGCCAAGGGATGAGGGCGCTGCTACAATCGTTTTAGGCGGGAGAGGCGCGAGGCATTTGCCGGTCTATGCCACGAAGTCTACCGGAATCGCGTGGGCGATGATGCCCTGTGTGTGGGCGCGCTCGAGGAACTGGCGGATGCTCTGCTGGCCGCGCGCACCCAGGTCGAGCGTCCAGTCGTTGACATACATGCTGACGAACTGGTCAGCGGTGGCGACTTCGAGCCCACGCGCATAGCGCATGGCGTGCTTGAGCGCCGGCTCGCGATGTTCCAGCCCATAGGCAATGCTGGCCTTGAGCACGCGTGAGAGCCCGGCCATGGTCTCAGCGCCCAGATCGCGCCGGACGGCATTGACCCCCAGCGGCAGCGGCAGACCGCCCGTCTCAGTATGCCACCATGCGCCCAGGTCCACCACCTGATGCAGGCCAAATTGACCGTGCGTCAATTGTCCCTCGTGAATGAGCAGACCGGCATCGGCCTGGCCATCGCGCACGGCCTCCATGATCTGGTCGAAAGGGATGATGTCAAACGGGAAATCGACGCCAAGGAAGAGGCGCAAGGCCAGATAGGCGCTGGTCATGGTGCCTGGGATGGCAATGCGCCGGCCGCGCAGCCAGTCCACGGAGGCTGGCTCACGCGTCACCACGATTGGCCCGTAATTATCGCCCATACTGGCGCCGTGGGTCAGGATGGCGTATTTGTCCGCCACGGTAGCATACGCGTGGACGGAGATCGCGGTGATTTCCAGCCGGCCCTCGCACGCCCAGTGATTGAGGGTCTCGATGTCCTGAAGGATATGTTCAAACTCGAAGCCCTCGGTCGGCACCTTGTGTTCGGCTAGGCCGTAGAACATGAAGGCATCATCGGAATCGGGACTATGTCCCAGACGTACGCGCATGGTTGGTTACTCTCTTACTACTGATCGCTCGTGGGCGTCCACCAGACGCCCCTACCCGGCGGACGGCAGTCGCCCGACACCGGTCGGCCGACACCGGTCGGCGGACGGCGGTCGCCACAATCCCAACCTCAGATTGTAGCGTGGAGCGTAGGCAGTCGCCAGCGCCCGCCTGCGCTAGGCGCGCGACGTGACACGCTGCCAGGCGGCACGGAAGGCCGCGCCATAGACACGAGGGTGCTGGCCCAGCAGGTTGCGCAGCAGTGCGAAAAAGCCGCTGTCCATGCCGATGATCGGCTGCTCGAATAGCGTGCGCTGGAGCACCTTGCGACCAGACGGCGAGGTGAGCAAGCCATAGAATGCCGCGACATCCTCATTCGAGCCCAGCCGGTCCATGACCCAGCGCAGCCAATCCTCGATCTGTAAGTAGTGGCCCAGCCTTCCAGCTTGTGGCAGGTCGCGCAGGTAGGCTTTTACCGCCCCGGTGGACCCATTCAGTACCTCGTTGGCAACTGCCTGACCCGCGAGTTTGGCGGCAACCAGCGCGGGATAGATGCCACCACCGGTCGCCGCGCCGCAATGACCCGCCGCATCACCCAGAAGCAACGCCCGTCCCCGTTCGTCGTCACGATAGACGCGCCGCAATCGCCCGCCGGTAGGGATCACGCCGCCTTTACGCTCGACGATCCGCATCCGCGAGAAGTCGGCGACATCTTTGAACAGTTCGGGCGCGACGCGCAGCGTTTCATTGGGCTTGAAGGCGCGCTGATGACCGGCGACTCCCAGCGCGGCGATGTTGCCATGTGGCGCCAGCCACACACAATAGCCGGGAGCCAGGTGGTGATCCATGACGAGCCAGAACGTTTCGCGATCGACCGGCACGCCTTCGATCAACCATTCAGCGCCAGCGAGCATCTGGGTATTCTGATCGAGTCCGAGACATTGGGCCACGCGCGAATGGCTGCCATCGGCTCCAATCAGGAAACGCGCGTCAATGGTCTCCGGCGAGGTCTGTCCGGTGTGGTCCGCGCCAGTGGTGCGGTAGGTGATACGCATCAGACCATCGGGTTGGCGTACCGCATCCACGAAGGCGGACCCGCAACTCACCGCCGCGCCGTGGTCGCGTGCGGTCTCGGCCATCCACTGCAGCATGCCAGTCACATCCGCCATGTAGAACCGGAATGCGGTGCCGCTGACTTCACACGCGGGCTGACCGGGTGGCTGAATCCAGATGCGGCGTACCGCGTTCAGCAGGTAGCGTTGCGGTACGTCGCACACGTCGAAGACGTCGCTGAACAGAATGCCCGTGGTGCGCACAATGCCGCCCACCTGAGCATCGCGCTCCAGCACCAGCACCTTCATGCCGCGGGTGGCGGCCACGCTGGCGAACGCGAGGCCGGCAAAGCTAGCGCCGACGACGACGGCATCATAAACCGCTGGGCCCGCACGCGACGTTGACGAACTCATCCGCTCATTCTCCCGCACTGGTGTTTCCAATTGTGTTTCTGGATGCGGCACACAAGGCCGCATCCACCGACTGACTGGATGCGCGCCATCTTTCCGCTTCGCGCGGTGATGCGGGCATCATGCGTGTTCGTTCGGCGAATCGCGTGGGCCAGCCGAGTCACTTGGATTGCCGGTTCTACCAGGTGGCGTAGCGCCACGTCCATCTGCGGAGGCGTCGCTCCACTGGCCGCGATCGCTCCAGCGGGCGGGCCAGCGCGAGGCCAGCGGGGTGATCGCGACGCTGGCCACCACCAGCACAGCCAGGCCGAGCGCTCCCCACGCAAAGCGATGATCGGCGGCGGCGAGCAATGCCCAGCCGAGTACGGCCGCGCCAAAGAGCACGATACCCAGTCCCTGTGGCAGCGGACTGGAAGCTCCACCGCGGATGGCGCTGCGCACCCACGACCAGGCGGGCGGTGGTAGACGGCGCCATGCGACGCCGACCCCAAGGGCCACCGCCACTCCGCCCGTCAGGCTCGCCACCGCGACGCTCGCGCCGAAATCGGTGGCATTCGCGGCGGCGCTGGCCCCCACGTAGCTGATGGCGGCAATTGCCACCAGACCGCCCAATGCGCAGAGGACCACGCGGTTGCCCCGACTCGCCGGAGTCTCGCGGATCGGCGCTCGGCCGGCATGGGTGACAGGCCGGCGTGGGTCGCTTGTCATCCGTGTACTGGCCGCCGGCACCCTTGCCAGCAGCCACACCCCACCAGCTAGCGCCGCGAAGGCCACCAGCCAGATGGCCTGTACCACCCAATTCGGCCCGTGCCAGTTCTCCAGCGGCAGGAAGAACACCGCTGGCAGGAGCAGCACCCCCGCGATGCCCAGACATCCCAGCGCCGTGGCACGCGTGAAGCGATTAGGCAGCGGGCCCGCTGGTGAGCTGGCGCCATCAGGGCTTGTCCCCTCTGGACGATCCATTACGGTCACCTCCGCTCCCGCACCAACCTACGCGATGCACCGCCTGATCTCATCCCGTGTCTGGATTGTACCCAATGTCGCGGGGGCTCCGCGACCATCCCCGCGTCTCGCTGCCGTCACACCGCTCTACCTGGCAGATGCGCAGGCGGTCACGGCCTCCGAGTTACGCCGCCGCCCGCGGTCATCTAAACCAGACTCAGCCGTGTTAGTATGAGCAGTGCCAGGGTGAAGTGGACGCGGCACGATGCATACCATACCATTGGGAAGCGAGCGGAGCATGGCAGACACCATCGCGCGCGGTTCGGGACAGCACGAGGACCTCCCAGACTTCGCGCTTGACCTGCTCGCCGAGTTGCGCGCGAGCCACTATCACCCCGTGGGCTGGGTACGCTTCCTGGGGCGCTCGTGGCGGCAATCACGCGCGACCGCACAGGCCCATCCCCGGCTTGTCGCCTCCTGGCTGCGCATCACGGCGGTACTGGTTGTGGCGGAGGCGTTGGCACTGGCAAGCGAGGCCGCTCGCGGCCATCGCGCCGCGTCACGCCAGGCAGTGTCCGTCGCCGCGGGATTGCTGGCGCTGCAACAATTGGATGCGTACGTCCATCTTGGGATGAACAACCGGCAACGTGAAAGCGCGCCGCGCGACGATCTTGGCCTGCCCAACGCGCTCACACTCGCACGGCAGTCTACCGCGGGCCTGCTCTGGGCCCATCTGCTGGTCCGGCGTCCAGTCTCGCGCGGCTACCTGGCCGCGGCGCTGTTGGCAGCCAGTGTGACGGATGTCGCTGATGGCGCGCTGGCGCGCCGACTGGATCGCACGAGCCGCCTGGGTCAGTATCTCGACGGCGAGGCGGACCTGAGCTTTGCGCTGGCGGTGGCCCTCACTCTTGGACTCCGGCGCGATGTGCCCCGCTGGCTGGTGTTTCTGGTGCTGGCTCGCTGGAGCGTCCCGTTCATCTATGGACTTGCCAGCTATTTTGGTTGGATCAGTCGCGTGCCAATCAGCTCGACCATTGTCGGTAAAGCGGCCGGCGTGGCGCAGGCGCTGACCATGGGCGCCGCGCTCGCCCCCGAGCGCTCGCTCCCCTCGCTGGCGCCGGTTCGCCGCGCGCTGCATCTGCTGACCGCCGGGCTGCTGGTCGCCGCCCCGCTCACCCAGTGGCGCAAGGTACGGCGCATGCGCGTCTAGTGTGCGGCGCCGCAGCGCCACCGCTGCGTGGGATGCGGTATACTGCTCCAGCTTTGCGGCGGTCTTCACGCACGCTGCTGGCACGCTCTCAGACCACCGCAAAGCTGCCCATCGGTTTTCCTCTGGTCCAGCAAGCAGCGAGGAGCGAGAAGCATCGTGCCATGCGCTAGCTGGAGCACCCTCGGTCACCCCGTGCCGAGGGTTGCTGTGGAGCTGACGCATGTAACCAGCGCACGTAATCCCTTTTGAGGCGACCAATTCCTGGAGCGCGGATGCCGTGCGGGTGAGCTCGATGCCGGAGGGGCGCGTTATGTCGGTGCGGAGGAGATCGGTGGAACCTGGCGATGGTCACTCCGGTACCCCGGACGTCGATGTGCCGCGTCTCCACCAGTTGTACGAAGAAAACCTGGCGGCGATTTACCGGTTCATCTATAGCAAAGTGGGCAATCGCGAGGAAGCGGAAGACCTGACCTCGCAGGTTTTTGTAAAGGCGGTGCGTACCCTGGACCAGGCGCGCGGCACACCGAGCATCCAGAGTTGGCTCTTTCAGGTGGCGCGTACCACTATCGCCGATCACTGGCGCCAGTTTTACCGCCTGCGAGTCAACTCGCTAGATGACTTGCTTGAGAGCGGGTGGGAGGGACCGATAGAAGAGAGCGGCGATCTGAGATCGTATCATCCCGATCTCCGGGCCCAGCGGCTGCTGGAGCAACTGCCCGCGCGCTACCGTGATGTCCTGACGTTCCGGTTCCTGATGAACTATACGATCCGGGAGACCGCCGAGCGCATGCAATTGAGTGAGGCCAACGTCAAGGTGTTACAGTTTCGCGCCTTGAAGAAGGCGGCTACCCTGGAGCGTGAGGAAGCCTGAACGCATCGGACGTGACAGCATGGGATCGGAAGAGTGGCGAGAGCGACACAAGCGAGTAGGTGAGACAACATGGATCACGAGGATACCCCCTCGGGCGCCCAGCCCGGCAATCGCCCAGGCGATGGCGCGCCACAGGGTGGCACCGAACAGGTAGAGGATTACTTGCGGTTGGAGGAGCATATCCAGCAGCTGCAGGCCGATCGACGACCTCGTCGTCCCCGCCGGCTATCTCCCGAGCAAGCGCGTGTGTATCAGACGGCCGCGCTCTTTCGCGCGGCGGCGCCGGGTGCCGCCGAACCCACCCCGGACTTTGTGGCTCGTCTGCGGGCTAACCTCGATCAACAGGTACAATCCCAGAACGTGACTCTGACGCCTCGGCGACCTGGCGTCTCGCGCCGTGGACTGCTCACCGGTGGCCTCAGCGCGGCCGCGGCGGCCGCTGGAATCGCGATCGGCATTGGCGTTGACCGCGTGGTCCAGGGTCCGGTACCTTCGGCAACCAGCCTGGTACCCGACAACACGGGCACGTGGGTGTCCGTGGTCGCGGTGGATGCGCTGCCCGTAGGGGCGGTCTTCCACTTTGTCACCGCTGCCGTGGTGGGGTTCGTCCGCCATACGCCGGCGGGCTACGAGGCGCTCTCGGGCGCCTGCACCCACATGGGGTGTCTGCTCAGTTGGAATACGAACGCCCGCACGTTCGATTGCCCGTGTCACGGCGGGCGGTTCCTGGAGACCGGACAACCCGCGCCAACCTCTCCGGTGTCCTACAAACCACTGCCCACCATTCAGACCCAGGTGCGCGACGGCAAGGTCCAGGTCTATGTTCCATCCAGTGGCTCGGCGACGCCGACCGACGTGACACCTGGCGGCGTGTATCAACCCTGAGCGCCGCCAGCGGCGGCAGCGCTTGGTGGCAGCGCACCAGGATGGTCCTTCAAATGCGGAAGCGCGAAGGCAGGATGCGCATTGATTCACGGTACTTTGCCACCGTGCGCCGTGCCACGGGTAACCCCCGCTCGCAAAGCAGAGCGGCCAGATCTTCATCACTGAACGGGCGAGCGGGATTCTCGGTGGCGATCAACTCACGCAGCGTATCTTTGGTGGCCAGCGAGCTATCGAAGAAATCATCGAACGGGATGGTGCGAC
>DASYGC010000045.1:0-2020 GCA_036000225.1 Ktedonobacterales bacterium
CGCCGGAGCCTACCTCGACGCGCTCCAGAGCAATGGCGTCAACGGCACGCTGAAACACTGGCCAGGCATCGGTAATGTCACGCTGGACCCCCATCTCACGCTACCAGTTATGACGGACTCACTGGGGCAACTTCAATCGCAACACTTCGCGACCTTCCAGGCGCTGCTTGCGCACAATCCAGGCATGATCATGGTGACGCATGTCATCGTCCAGGCGATTGACCCGACGATGCCCGCGACGCTCTCGCCCAAGCTGGTGGACGGTGTATTGCGCGGGCAGCTTGGCTATGACGGCGTGGTCATGACCGACAGCCTCTACATGCAAGGCATCGCCGTGAAATACAATTTGCCTGAGGCCGGGGTGCTCTCCGTGATCGCGGGCGACGACTTGCTGGAGGGAGCCTACAACACGTCCACGATGGCGGCGATGATCGCGGCGCTGAAGGCCGCCATCGCAGACGGTCGCATTAGCGTCGCGCGGATAGACCAATCAGTGTTACGCATCCTAAAGCTGAAGATTCGCTACGGCATGCTGCCACTGAGCACCACCCACTACTGGCGCTTCCAGGCTACAGTGCTGAACAAGGCGTCAGCGGGCGCGCTCCAGGCGGATGCGCGCCGGGCTGGCGTCACTGGCATTCCCGCCTATTCCTGAAGGCTGCGCACGACGAGATTCTCGCCGGGGCGCAACTCCTTCTCGTAGGTTGCGAGGCGCATCTCGGGCCACATGCCCGCGCTTTCATACAGATGCGCGGCGCCGGTCAGACTCTGGGAGTCCACACCGAGGGCAGCTTTTCGCTGCCCTCGCTCCCAGAACGCGCCGAAGCACGTCAGCAGCAATGACCGCCCCAGGCCGCGCCGCCGCCAATCGCGTAGGGTCGCGAGGTTGTTGATCCAGCCTTCCTCGGGGCGCATGCGGCAGAGGGCGGCGGCGACAAGCGCGCCCGCATCATCCTCGACCAGGAACCAGAGTGAGGGGTCGAAGGAGTCACGTTGCATGCGAACGCTCCACTCTTCGAAGGTGACAGGGGTATGTCCCCAGTGGTCCCCGAAGGCGGTCTCGATCACCTGATACGTCGCGCGCTCATCACGCCCTGGCTCAAACGTCCGCACACGGACGCCCGCTGGCCATTCGGGGATCGGCGGTGGGTCAGTCATCTCTAATCGCATGCGCCAAAAGACTCGTACGAGACTGAAGCCCGCGCCTACCAGCAACGCACGCGCGGCCTCATCCTCGATCAGCACATTAGTGATGAGGGTGACGCGAGCGCCCGCAGGGGCGGCGGCGATCATCTCGCGCGTCCTGGCCCCGGCGAGGTGGAGCAGGTGCGCGCCCAGCCCGTGCCCTCGCCAGTGGGGGTGGACGTAGCCATCTGCGGAGAACTGGCCCAGGCCATCATCCGCCAATGTGGCATAGGCTGCCAGCGCGCCGCCTGGCGCGACGATAACCCATGTATCGGTCTCAGGATTCAGGTGGCGCCAATCGTTCTCGATATCCTCGGCGTCCCACAACACCACCTCATGCCCAAACCCGGCGTCAAACTCGGCCAGTAGCGTGATGATCGCTGGAATGTCCTCGTGGCGCGCGGGCCTGACGGTGTAACCGGCTGGCGGTGAGTCGCGCTTGCGTACAGAGCCCATGATTTGCCTCCCATGTCATACACGCCGCTGACGCAAGGCGCGACAACGGGCAGTCTACAGCCAAGGCTGGTCAGTGATCCGGCGGGGGGAACCCCAGAACGTCCACTCGGCATACCAGTTGAGGATATTTCCCCACCCCCAACGCTTCAGATTACGAGAGCGGGTAACGGTCTCAGGCGCCACCCGCTCCCAGCCGCGGTGCTCAAGTGTGACGCGGGTCCCGCCTTCGACCGGTTCGAAGCGGATCTCTACCTCAGTCCCGTCGAGTTGATGGCCCGTGTCCTGATGGATGAACGCCAGCCGCTCGCCGAGTTCACGGGCGGTAAATCGGCCCTGCGTCACACCTTCGCCCATCTTGCGATCATGGGTCTCAATCCAC
>DASYGC010000046.1:0-2226 GCA_036000225.1 Ktedonobacterales bacterium
GCCGTGCGCCAGATGTTGCGGGCGGGGGGAATCGAGGAGGCGCAGATCGTGCTGGAGGCGGGGACCCAAGCGCTCGGCTCCGCCGACGACTTCTGGATGATCGCGCTGGGCTCGGGGTATCGAGGCACGATCGAGCAATTGGACCCCGATGGCCGCGAGCGGGTGCGCCAGGCCATCCTTGGGGAGTTACGCGCTCACGACGTTCGTGCCATCGAGACCAATGTTATATACGCTCTGGCAACCAAACAATAATATCGGCCCGGCATCGATAGCGGAGATGACAGGTCGCCTTATACGCCTTGCGGGTGAAGACGGGCTCATCGTGGGTGCGGGCGTCCACCGGACGCCCCTACAAAGCGACATTAATTATCCGAAAGTGGTGTTACATGCTCCCAACCGGCTGAGGCGCGCGCGTCTGACGCAGCAGATGCGCGGCGAGCAGCGCAATCCAGATCCAGCCGGTGACGATGGCGAGGCGCTGGAACAGGCCGATCGGCGCGTTGGGAATGGGGCCGATGCTGGCGGCAAAGAAGGCGAAGGCCAGCAGCCCCGAGATGCTGGAGTAGAGTGACCAGCCCGGCCAGGCGGGGTCGCCGGCGAAGCGCCGCGCCAGCACGAAACAGGCGGCCGGCAGGAATGTGAAGACGACGAGGCCGGCGAGGGCGTGAATGATGCCATGCGTCGTATGCGTGGCTGGTACACCCGGTGATAGCCCATGCCCGGGTCGGTGACGCGAGCGAGCCTCATGGGTCGCTGCGTTCCCACTCGGCGGCGGCGGTCTGGCCGAGGGTGCGCCAGGGTCGCGCCAGTGGCACGACGCCCAGTTCGCGGGTGATCTGCCGCGCCGCCAGGCCGACGATGGCCGCGAAGGTGGGATAGGCCAGTTCGAGGTCGGCTAATTGCTCGACCCACATATCCGCCGCCATGCCCGCCGCGACCAGTTGCAGCGTTTCGGTGGCCTGCTCGCCGACGATATGCGCGCCGAGCAGACGGTGCGTCGTCCGCGAGACGATCAGCTTGCAGAGGCCCTCGGTGTGGCCGTCGATCAGGGCGCGGTCGATCTGCGTGTAGGGCACGGTGGCGACGGCGCAGTCATCGCTGGCGCGCGCTTTGCTCTCCGTCAGCCCGACGCTGCCGTATTCGGGGTCGGTGAATCCGCCGTGTGGGACGATCAGGTGCTGGCCGCGCGCGCCGGGACCCAGCAGGGCGCTTTCAGCGGCCAGGGTGCCCTCCGCGCTGGCGCTCTGCACCAGCATCATGCGGCCAGTCACGTCGCCGGCGGCGAAGATGTGTGGCGTGCTGGTGCGTAAGGCGTCGTTCACCGCGATGTAGCCGCGCTCGCTCTGGACGCCGGCGGCGGCGAGGTTGAGGTCGTCCAGGTTGGCCGGCCAGCCGACGGCGAGCACGACGGCTTCGGTGGCGAGCGCGTGAGTCTGCTCGCCCCGCGTGTAGAACAACTGGAACTGATCGCCCTGCCGTTCGATACGCGCGATGCCGCCGATGTCGGTGGTGATGGTGATGTCGCGTCGCGCGAAGGCTTCCGTGATGCCCCGCGAGACGGCTTCGTCTTCCACGCCGAGCAGCCGGGGGCCGACCTCGAACAGATGGACCTGTGCGCCAAAGGCGGCGAAGATCGAGGCGAGCTGGCAGCCGGTCGCCGCGCCACCCACCACGGCTAGCGAGCGTGGCAGGCGGGTCATGGACCAGATGTCGCTATGGGTCAGCGCGTGCTCGCCGCCGGGGAAGGGAAGGCGACGCGCGTGGCCGCCGGCGCAGATGATGATGCTGTCGCCGCGCAACTGAGTGCCGTCGGCCAGCGTCAGCGTGTGCGGGTCAATGAAGCGGGCGCTGCCGCTGTGCGCGAAAACGGTGACGCCCAGCGCCGCGAGATGGTGGCCCAGCTGCTTCTTCTGCTGCACGCGATAGACGGTCTCCTGGGCGCGCGCCAGCACTTGCGGGAAATCGACGGAGGGCGGGTCGCCCACCAGGCCGTAGCGCGCGAACTGCTGGGTATCGCGCACGAGGCGCGCGGCGCGGGCGAGCACGCGCGTGGGGACGCAGCCATCGTTGGTGCAGGTGCCGCCCAGGTTGCCCCGTTCGATCAGCGTCACGGTGGCGCCCAACTCGCGGGCGCGCAGCGCGGCGGTGACGCCGGCCGGTCCCCCGCCGATGACCGGCAGATCAGGCATATTCAGTGCTCCTTAACCTCCGCTGCCACGGAGATTT
>DASYGC010000047.1:0-1589 GCA_036000225.1 Ktedonobacterales bacterium
CGCGCATTCAGTGGCGGGCGTTGAGGAGCTCGCGGCTAGGGCACATGTCCATTACCGTGCCCGTTACCACTTCCATTGCCGTTGCCATGCCCATCCGGTGTGGCGGTCGGCTTCGGCTTCGGCTGCGCCACTTGCTGGATGTTCGTGCTGGTGAACAGAGCGGTCATGCCATCGGGATTGCCGACTCCCAGCGACGCCGCTCCATTCTGAATGAGGCCGCGCGGCACCAGCGCCGTGAGACTGGTGGCCGTGATGGTGGTGACCTGGCCGGCGGGGCGACCATCCAGCAGCAGGATCGCGCCGGGTTCGAAGCCCGAACCACTGAGCGTCACGGTCCACTGACCGTGATCGGGAACCAGCACCTCCGCGCTGGTCACCCGCGGTATGGCGACGCCGAGCGTGCCCAACGTCTGGGTCGTGGTGAACCGGTCAGCCCAGCCCAGGTTCGGCAGCGCCGCGCGCAGCGCTGGGCGCTCGTCAGCATGCAGCGACGCGAGCGACTGTTGCAGCGCGGTGCGCTCGGCGCCCGCTGGCACTTGGTCGATCTGCTGGGTGGCGGCCTGGTCCTCCTGGAGCAGCATGCTGAGCGCGGCGGCATACGCCGGCTCGTTCACCGGTTGATTGGCCGCAGTGCGCAGGTTCGCCAGCAGCTGGCGCGCATAGTCGAGATGGAGTTGGGCGCGGCTGGCGCTATCGGAAGCGGTGTTTACCCGCACCATGTGCTCGAACTGATGAAGGCCATAAAGCGGGTTGCCCGGCGCCGCGCCAGCGGCTGCCAGCGCCGCGCCTAGCCCGGCGGTGCCCAGCGTCACGAGCAGCGCGGCGGCCACCAGCGCCACGCGCCAGGCGCTTCTCGGCTGCCTGGCGCGCGAACGTCGGGCTGGCTGCCCACTCCGCGCGACACGCGTGAGCGGTACGGTCTCCAGCGCAGCCAGTGCCTCCCGATCGGCGCGCCGTTCGCCGGCACGCGCGAGCAGGTGGCGCCGCAGATCGCTGGCGAACGCGGGGGAGGGGTACGCCTCGGCCAGCGGGGCCAGGCGGCGCGCGGCCTCAACCAGCGTCTCCAGCTCAGCGTCTTCCTGCTCCCGCTCCGCCGCGGCCCACGGCGCCGCGGGCCGCGCATCCCACTGCCCATGCGCCGCGCGCTGAAGCGCGTCGAGTCGCGCATCCAGGTTATCTTCGCGGGGCATCGGCGTTCCCTCTCGGAGGCGTTCGGCGCGGGGGTGAACCTACGACCGCGCGGATGGCGGGGATCGATGGATTAGTGCCATGGGTTGCCAGGAAGCGGGCCAGCGAGGCGAGCGCACGGAACTGGAGCTGCCGGATCGCGCCCGGTTCGCGTCCCAGCAGGCGCGCCACTTCAACCGCGCTGTAGCCCAGTACGCAGCGATACAGCACGACGGTGCGCTGCTCCTCCGTCAAACGCTGAAGGGCAGTCACCACCTCGGACCAGCTCTCGCGCGCGCTCACGACATGCACTGGATCACCCGCTTCCGCCGCCGCGACCGGCTCTTCCCAGGGTTCGATTTCTCCCCGGATCGAGGGCCGCGCCGCCTGGCGCCGGTAATACTCGGCAACCTTATTCCGCC
>DASYGC010000048.1:0-1914 GCA_036000225.1 Ktedonobacterales bacterium
CTGCGCGAGGCTGATGTCAGGCGCCTGCTGACCATGCCCGCCGCCATCCAGGCCCTCGATGACGCCTTCGGGCAACTGGCCGCGGGCGAGGCGCGGAACATGCCACGCACGCGTATCGTGCTGCCCGATGGCGGCGGCGTCCTGCATATGCTGTCGGCCGCGGCGCCGCGCCAGGGCGTGCTGGGCTACAAGACCTACACCGCGTTTCGCCAGGGCGTGCGCTTCCTCGTGATGCTGTATTCGGCGACCGATGGCCAGTTGCTGGCGCAGATCGAGGCCGACTGGCTTGGCCAGATGCGCACCGGCGCCGCCTCCGGCCTGGCCACCCGCTACCTGGCGCGCCAGGACGCCGCGACGGTGGGTCTGGTGGGTACGGGCGGCCAGGCGCGCACCCAACTGATGGCCGTGTGCGCCGTACGCCCGGTCAAGCTGATCCAGGCGTACGGGCGCGACGAAGCGCGCCGCCGCGCATTCTGCCAGGAGATGGAGCGGATGCTGGCAGTCGAGGTGCGCCCGGTGGCCAGCGCCCAGCACGCCGTCAGCGCGGCGGACATCGTCATCACGGCCACCACCGCGCGCGAGCCGGTGGTGCTGGGCGAGTGGCTGCGCGCCGGCGCCCACATCAACGCGATGGGCTCCAACTGGGCCAACCGTCGCGAGTTGGATGCCCCGGCGGTCCAGCGCGGCGCCCTCGTCGTAGTAGATTCCGTCGAGCAGGCGCTGCTCGAAGCTGGCGACCTCATCATGGCCCGCGACGAGGGCATGTTCGATTTCGCCCGCGCCGTGCCGCTGGCGGCAATCGTGGCGGGTCAGCATGCCGGCCGCGCCGCGGCGGACGACATCACCATCTTCAAGTCGCTGGGCATTGGCCTCGAAGATATCAGCGTCGCGCGCCACGTCTACGAGCTGGCACGCCAGCAACAGGTGGGCGACGAGTTGCGGTTTCTGCCGTAGCCGGTAGCCACTAGCCGCGGCACTTGAGCACCAGCCAACAGGGAGGCATCGAGCATGCGTGTGATGGGGAACCGCCCGCACCGTCCGCGAGCCTCGCTGCTCGCCGTCGCCCTGCTGAGCCTCTTACTCGTGCTGGCGGGCTGCCAGGCCAATACCGGGCAGTGGCAGTCGCTCAGTCTGCCATTTCCTACCGGCGACACCATCATCGTGAGCATGACGCCCGACCCGCATGTGCCCCAACTCGTCTATGCCGGCACCTCGAATGGGCAGGTGCTGCGCCTGCGCATCGAGTCACTGGGCGCCGTGCCTGGCGCGGGTCTGCCGGCCAATGCCGCCGTCTCGGCGATCCTCACGGATGCCCAGCGCGCGGGCCACGTGCTGGCCGGCACCAGCCAGGGCATCTATCAGTCCACCGACTATGGCGATAGCTGGCATGCGCTAGGCGCCGGTCTGCCGCACGATGACGGCATTGACGCGCTGGCGACAGCGACGGCCAGCCATACGCTGTACGCCGGCACCGAGCAGCACGGCGTCTACCTCAGCCACGATGGCGGCGCCACCTGGGCCGCCGCGACCAACGGCCTGCCCGCGGGCGCCAATGTCTACGGTCTCACGGTTGATCCAGCCACGTCCACGGTGTATGCCGCGCTCGTCGGTCATGGCGTGTATGCCTCGACCGACGGCGCCCAGACCTGGACGGCACGCGACGGCGCCCCCATCGCCCAGAGCGATGCCTTCGTCGTGCTCGCCCTGCCGCGCGCCGGCGCCAACGCCACGCTGCTCGCCGGGACCAGCCAGGGACTGTTCACAAGCGCCGATCAGGGCCAGACCTGGCAGCCCGCCGGCCTCAACACCACGCGGGTAATCGCGCTCTTCCCCGATCCCACCAGTGCTACGACGATCTATGCCGGCACGGCCAGCGCCGGCGACACCACCGGCACGGTCTATCGTTCCACCGAC
>DASYGC010000049.1:0-9459 GCA_036000225.1 Ktedonobacterales bacterium
GGCGACATTACGCGAGAAGAGGATGATGCCGCCCACGTGCCGCCGCTGGATCAGGTCCAGGATCGCTGGCGTAGGGGTCAGGCCGCTGAAGCCCACCATGAAGAGCTGGCCAATCAGCTCGTCCACCGCCGTGCTGGACAACGGCTCGGTCATCAGGTTGGTCCTCCCTCACAGCGGTCGGTGGGCGCCGCGCCGGCCTCTGGCGTGCGCCGCCAGTCGTCAGCCGCCCCGATCGTCGTGGCCGCACGCGCCGCGCTGAGCGCGGGATGGTCCACCAGCGCATACTCGCCGGGCGCCTGAGCGCGGCGCACGCGCCGCAGCACCGCACGGCGAAAGCCGCTAGCATGCAGCAGCAGACCACCGCCCAGAGCGAGCGGGCAGCTCGTGGCATCGAGGTCGAGGCTGGCGCTGGCTGTGCCCGCGGCCAGCGCCAGCTCGCGCGCCGCGCGGCGGACGATGCGCGCGGCCGCCGGGTCGCCCGCGCGCGCTGCCTGCAGCACGAGTGGCGCCAGCGCCGCGATGCGCGCCTTGTCTTCGTGGGCATACACCTGCTCGATCAACTCACTGGCCGCACGCAGCTGCCAGTGGGCGAGAATCAGCGCGAGCAGTGCCGTGGCCGGCGCCCGGCCATCGGCGGCACGCACCGCCGCCGTCAACGCCTGCCGTCCCATGGTGTAGCCACTGCCCTCGTCGCCCAGGATGTGGCCCCAGCCACCGGCACGCGCGGTACGCCCACGTGCGTCGCGGCCCAGCGCGATCGAGCCAGTGCCGGCGATCAGTGCCACGCCTACCTGCTCGGGCAATGCGCCGAGCGCCAGTTCCGCGTCATTGGTCAGCCGCACGGTGCGCGCCAGCGTGCGCACGCGCGGCAGCAGCAGCGCGACATCGCGCGCGCGGTCGACGCCGGCCAGCCCCAGCCAGGCCGCGCGACAGGGCCGGTGGCCGTGCGCCATCGTGAGCGCCACCGTGACGGCATCGCGCACCGCGCGCAGCGCCCGCGCGGCGCCTACCGCCTGATAGTTACCGCTGCCGGCCAGGCCGCGGCCGCGCTCCTGGCCCTGTGCGTCGACGACGATGGCCAGGGTTTTGCTGCCGCCGCCGTCAACGCCGAGAAAGAGGGGGTCGCTCATTCGCGCGTCTCCGTGGCGTCCCGCGTCTCCCCGGCGGCCAGCGCGGCCCACAGCACCCCATCGTGCGCCGTCAGGCGCGCGCGGGCGACCTCGGGCGTGAGGTGCGCACGAGCCGCCAGGATGGCCGTCTTGGTCTCGCCAGCACACGCGCGCAGCAGCGCCGCGCCGGCGTCGCGCTCCAGCCCGCTCGCCTGACGCACGATCTCCACCGCGCGCGCGCGCAGCTTGGTGTTGGTGGGTTGCACGTCCACCATCAGATTGCCGTAGGTCTTGCCCAGCACGATCATCGTGGCGGTGCTCAACATATTGAGCACCATCTTCTGCGCGGTGCCGGCCTTCAGGCGGGTCGAGCCGGCGATCACCTCGGCGCCCACCAGCGGGGCGATGGCCAGATCGACCAGCGCGAAGAGCGGTGGCGCGGCGTTACAGGCCAGGCCGATGGTCAGCGCGCCGCGCGCGCGCGCGGCGGTGACGGCGCCCAGCACGTATGGCGTGCGCCCGCTGGCGGTGATGCCCACCACGACATCTGCCGCTGTGACCGCCAGGCACGCGATATCGTCCTGGCCCGCCTGCGTATTGTCCTCATACTCCTCGGAGGCCTGGCTCAGCGCGAACGACCCACCGGCGATCTGGCCCACGATCACCTCGGGCGCGATATTGAAGGTTGGGGGACACTCCAATGCGTCCAGCGCTCCCAGCCGGCCCGAGGTGCCTGCGCCCACATAAAGCAGCCGGCCACCGCGCCGCAGGCGGGCGACAATCGCCTCGATGGCGCGGGCGATCTGGGGCAACTCGCGTGCGACGGCGCGCGCCACCGTCGCATCCTCGGCGTTCATCGCGCGCACGATGTCGAGCGGGCTCATGCGGTCAATGGCGACGGTGGCGGGGTTCACCTGCTCGGTGGTCAGGGCGTCAAGGCGCGCGGACCGCTCGGCATCTTCCGGCTCGCCTGATGGCTCGGCTGGCATAACTGCTCCTCCGCCCGTGGCTGGCCCGCGCCCTGAATCGCGCCCTGAATCGCGCGCGGCTCAGGCGAACATCTCCTCACGCTTGAGGTGTGTGAAGAAGGTATATTTGTCGCCGCGATAGACCGCGCTGGCATACTCGATGGGCTGGTTGCGGTCGGTGTAGGTGGTGCGGCGGGTGTAGAGCACCGCGCTGCCCAGGGCGATGCGCAGCAGCATGGCGTCGACGGCTCCCGCCAGGCCGGCTTCGA
Organism: Ktedonobacterales bacterium; assembly: GCA_036000225.1. Classification (GTDB taxonomy): domain Bacteria; phylum Chloroflexota; class Ktedonobacteria; order Ktedonobacterales; family JADMIN01; genus DASYGC01. The sequence continues at coordinate 2,347 of DASYGC010000049.1, forward strand.
GTTCCTGTTCCGCTTCCATCAGCGGCAGACCAAACTGCGCCTCCAGCAGACGATAGAGCGAATTGTGTTCGAGATCTTCGCCCACCAGGCGCTCGCAGCCTGGGAAGAAGAGGTGCGAGCGCTCGATGGCCAGGGGCTCGCCGTCGGCGAGACGCAGGCGCTCCAGACAGAAGATCGAGTCGCCCGGCTGCACATGCAGACGTTCGGCGGCGAGTTCATCGGCAGGGGCCATGCGCGCGGAGAGCACCTGGGTGCTGGGGTCCTGGCCACGCGCGCGGATATCTTCGGTGAACCCGGTGAGGCGCAGCAGTTGCTGCGTGATTTTGCGCTGGCTGACGAACGTGCCGCGGCCTTGCTCGGCGTAACAGACCCCTTCGTTCACCAACTCGGTGATGGCGTGGCGGGCCGTCATGCGGCTGAGCCGGTAGGTCACGCACAACTCACGCTCGGAGGGAATCAGGTCGCCCGGCTTCCACTCGCCTGAGCGGATCTTCTCGCGCATGATTTCCTTGAGCTGGTGGTAGAGTGGCACGGGGCTCTTGCGGTAAATGGCGTTCATGGGCGTGGCCTCACCTCTGTTGCACAACGACGCTACCAGCGACACTCTACCATGACTCGACCATGCGGCGAGCACCGAGCACTGGGACCGAGCTCCCCGCCGGGCTTCGCGCGCGTGACCCGGAGACGCGGCCCGCCGATGCGGCCCACTTGTCATTGGCACGGTGATATGGTACAACTGGAGAGATGGTACAGTTGGCATGTTGTATAGACCACTATGCCTTTGTCCATTCTCGCACCGCGATCGCGCGCTGTCAAGGCGCGACTTTGGAGCGGGAGGCCCCGCGACTTGCCCGCGCCATGCCGCGCGGGATGGCCGCGAGCGCGCGCGTTCGCGCGCGTCCCGATCCTGGTCCACATGAGCGCCGTGCGACCCACGCCTAGATGCGAACGTTCCAGCGGAGGGGAGACACCCATGCGGTTGACCTTACGGGGTGCCCATCTTATTGATGCCACCCACGACCTGCCCGCGAGTGACCTGACCGTCGCGGACGGACGCATCGTGGCCGTCGGTCCCATGGCGGGGCCCTCCGACGGCCACCTGGCGCGTGATGGCCGCGCGCATGAGACCCGTGCGCGTGAGGGCGGGGTCGTGGTCGATGTGGCGGACATGCTGCTCCTGCCGGGATTCATCGACGTGCACACCCATGGCGGTGGTGGCTTCAACCTGCACACCGCTGAAGCCGCCGAGATCCAGGCCTATGCGCGCTGGGCGCCGCAAACGGGAGTCACCGGGTTTCTGATCGGTGTCGTGGGAACGCCCGATGCCCTGCCCGAGGCGCAGCTGCGCGCGGCGGTAGCCGCCATCGAGGAGTGTGACACGGGCGCTCGGCCGCTGGGCATCCATCTGGAAGGCCCGTACATCAACAGCGTGCGCCGAGGGGCGCACATGACCTCCTGGCTGCGTATGCCCGATCTGGCCGAGGCCGAACACATCCTCGCGCTGACGCGCGGCCATCTGCGCCTGGTGACGCTGGCGCCCGAACTGCCCGGGGCACCGGCGTTGATCCGCTGCCTGGTGGCGGCGGGGGTCACCGTCAGCATTGGGCACACCGATGCTACCTACGAGGAGACCCTGGCGGCCATCGCGCTAGGGGCCACGCACGCGACGCATTGCTGCAATGCCATGCGTCCCCTCTTGCATCGCGATCCGGGCCCGCTGGGAGCCCTGGCGCAAGCGGCCGCCGTCGCCGGTGAGCTGATAGCCGACGGGGTCCATGTTCACCCCGCCGTGATGCAGGTGGTCGTCAGGACCTTGGGGTCCGAGCGCACCATCGTGATTACCGACGCGATGGCCGCCGCGGGCATGCCCGATGGCCCCTTCGAGTTCGCGGGCCAACCCGCGCATATCAAGCAGGGCGCCGCCCGCCTGGCGGATGGCACCATCACCGGCAGTGTCCTGACGATGGATCAGGCGCTGCGCAACATGCTGACGATGACGGATGTCGCGCTGCCCGCTGCGGTGGGCATGCTGACGCGCAATCCCGCGCGCGCGGCGCAAGTCGCCGCGCACAAAGGGCTGCTGCGCGTGGGCTACGACGCGGACCTGGTGCTCTGCGACGCCAGCCTCATACCACAGGCTACTTTCTGTGGGGGAACGCTGGCATTCGCGACCGCGCAGTGGCGCGAGCGACTGGAAAGCGCCCTGGCGAGCGGCGCAGTCTAGCGCTGGCTCGCCCCCCAGCGCCTGGGCGGCGCCGAGGTCCTGTACGAAGGTCGGATAAAGACAGGCACAGCACGGGCCCAGAGCGCACACCCGTGCGCCACGACGCGCTACCACCGATCTCCGGCATGTCGTATGAGGTTCGCGCTCGACCCATCCTCTGCTCTGCCGCGGGTGTCTCCTCGCGGTCGGGGCAGCCACCCGCACTACAGGGTACGCGTGACTTTGTGGAGGCCGCGCGGCACGTCGGGATCCAGGCCACGGGCCAGCGCCAGATGCAGTGCCAGCGCCTGGCCCGGCAGGATGGCCGCGATCGGACTGAGCCACTCCGGCACCGCCGCGGGCAGTGGCAGCGGGGTCTGCGCCAGCGCCAGCGCCTCGGGTGCGTCGGAGATCACCAACAATTCGGCGTCGCGCCGCCGCAGCTCGGCCGCGAGCGCACGCAGGTCGTCGAAGGTCGCGCCCGAGGGCATGCACAGGATCACCGGCGAGCCACTTTCGACGGTGGCGATCGGTCCGTGGCGGAAGTCCGCCGAGGAATAGGGCATCGCCATGACGTAGGTCAGCTCTTTGAGCTTGAGCGCCAGCTCGTGCGCGGTGGCGTAGTTATAGCCCCGCCCGATGACGACACAACTCGCCATGTAGCGATAGCGCTCCGCTTGCCGGGCAATCGCCGTGCCCGCGCCGAGCGTCGCTTCCAGCATCGTGGGCAGCCGCGCCAGGTCGCGCAGATGGCGCGCGTCGGTGCTCCAGGTGGCGGCGAACAGGGCCATGACGGCAAGCTCGGCGGTATAGGTCTTGGTGGCCGCGACACTGCGCTCCGCGCCGGCGTGCAGCTCGACGACGTGGTCCGCCAGCGCGGCCAGCGGCGACGTGCCATCGTTGGTGATGGCCAGAGTGGGCCGGTGCTGGCGTTTGGCCTCCTGGAGCACGGCGAGGATATCGGGTGATTGGCCCGACTGCGAGATGCCGATGACCAGGGCGCCCTCCATGCGTGGGGCCACGCCATAGAGCGTGTGCACCGAGGGCGCGGCCAGCGCGATGAGTTGGCCTGCCAGGGTGGCCCAGACATACTTGGCATAGAGCGCGGCGTGGTCCGATGAGCCACGGGCGGCGATCAAGACATACGAGAAGGGGGGTAACTGGGCGCAGATCGCGGCGATATGCGCCTGTTCGCGCTCCAACAGGCGCGCGATGACGGCTGGCTGGCTGGCGATTTCCTGGTCGAGCAGGGAGGTCATAGGGGCTCCTTTGCGAGCGCGGATGAGCATGTCGAGCGACAACCGGGGACGATCGTGACGCGCTGTCGTCACCTCCATTGTACCCGATATGTGGTCTACTGGTATAGACATCTTGACAAATGGACCGGAGGGCGTTATAGTGGTTCCCAAGCCAGTCTTTCTCTCGCCAGTCTTGCTCCTCACGCCGTATGGGCCAGGCGGGTCAGGTGGGTACCGTTCACGCCATCCGCCGCGCTCGCGTCGTCAGGATATCGAGGGGAACCGTACGGACAGCAGGTTGGGACAGTAGCCCGGGTCGCGGGCTGGAAAGGGGATGTAACCAGGAAAGCCGATGGTTTCTCGAAGCCCCTACGCGCTTGACTCGCCCCGTTACCGCTCACGTCGCGTCGCCTGGAGCGGCACGCAGCCGCACGCCCAGCGCGGCGGCATGATGGTGACCCCATAGGAGGTTCTGTATGGCCCCCAGCACTTGTAACCCGCGCGGCCAAACGTCGCGGACGAACGCTCTGCCCTTCGTTGGTGTGCTCCTGGCACTGCTCGCGCTGCTCGTCGCGGCCTGCGGCCCGTCCGCGCAAAAAGCCAGCGGCCCCAAGACTCTGACCGCCATCTGCGCCGTCAGCGGATCCTATACCCAGAACATGAGTCCCTTCAGCCCGAACGTCAACTGTGGTGTTGATGGGTTGCTCTACGAAAACCTCGAATACGTCAACGGCCTCACCGGGCAGGAAACGCCGATGCTGGCTACGGGCCATCAGTGGAGCGCCGACAACCTGACCCTGACCTTCACCACGCGCCAGGGGGTCAACTGGTCGGATGGGCAACCCTTCAGCGCGAACGATGTGGCCTTCACCTTCCAGATGCTCCAACAGTATCCCGCCGCCGACGGCTCCGGGCTGTGGGGACACCTGAGCAGCGTGACGGCTTCGGACGCCCATACCGTCGTGCTGGTGTTCAAGAGCGCCGCGCCCACCATTCTGCCCTTCATCGAGGGCACCTACATTGTGCCGCAACATGCGTGGTCCACGGTTGGCGACCCGACCAAGTTCACCAATCCCACCCCGGTGGGCACCGGCCCGATGACGCTCAAGAGCTTCAGCCCGCAGGTCATCACCTATGCCAAGAATGCGAAGTACTGGCAGGCCAGCAAGGTGCAGGTCGATCAACTCAGCTATCCCGTGGTCGATAGCAACAGCACCGCACTCTTGAAGATGGCCAGCGGCCAGGCGGACTGGACCGCGATCTTCGACCCGGCGGTGAATACGGCCTTCGTGCAGAAGGATACCGCGCACAATTTCTCGTATCCCGTGCCCGTAGTTCCCGTGCAAATCATCCCTAACCTCACCGATCCTTTGCTGAGCCAACTGCCGGTGCGCCAGGCCATCAGCGCGGCCCTGGATCGCCAGCAAATGTCCGTCTCGGGCGAGGTCGGCTTCGAGCAGCCGGCGAGCACAACCGGCCTGATCCCGGGGCAGGAGAAGTTCCTCGATCCCAAGTACAATGGCACGCTGCCGACCTTTGGCGCGGCGGACCCGGCCAAGGCGGACCAGATCTTGAGCGGCGCGGGCTTCACCAAGGGGTCGGATGGCATCTACGCCGACGCGCATGGCCACAAACTGGTCTTCGCGGTGACGGTGCCTGGCGACTACTCGGACTACGTGGCCGATCTGGGCATCGCCGCGCAGAGCCTGCAGGCGGCGGGTATCACGCTGACGCTGAACAAGGTGTCTGATGACGATTTCCGCACCGATCGCGCCACCGGCCACTTCCAGCTGCTCATGTCGGGTGGGTTCTTTGGTCCGACTCCGTACTACTATCTGGAACCCTTGCTGCACAGCACGCACATCGGCGGCGCCAATGGCACCGACTGGTCGCAGTGGAAGGACGCGCAAACCGACCAACTGCTGAACCAGTACGCCGCCACGAGCGATCCGGCCGCGCAGCAACAGGCATTGCAGGGTCTGACCGACATCATGGCCGATAAGATGCCCGTCATCCCGGTGTTGGACGCGGTGCAGTTCTTCGAATACAGCACCAAGCACTGGACCGGGTGGCCCACGCCACAGAATCCCTACGCCGTCGGTTCGGCCTACTCGCTGGCCGCTGGCGACAACGAACAGGTGATCCTGCACCTCACACCGGCCTCGTAGGCGATTCGGAGCGACACGACACGACACGGAGGGGATGACACGGCCTCGTTATCTCCTCCGTGTGCCGTACGCCAACCACCTGGCCTCCTCATGGTACACTGGTGCCGCGCCCGCGGGAACTGCCGCGCGATCGGCCACACGCCAGACTAGGTAACGGGCGCCGATCGCGCGAGGTGGAGCCTGAGGCAGAGCCTGAGGAGGAGGAGGAGACCGATGCGCCATCTCATCCGCCGGCTCGGCATCTATCTGCTGGCCATCTGGGCCGGCGTGACCATCAATTTCTTTCTGCCACGTCTGGCGCCAGGTAACCCCGCTGAGACCGTCTTTTATCGTCTGTCGCAGCATGGCGCGGTCAGTCCCGCTACGCTGCAGGCGCTGCGCATCGAGTTCGGCGTCAACACCACCGATCCGCTCTGGCTCCAATACGTCGGCTATCTCAATAATCTGCTGCATGGCAACCTGGGGGTCTCGACCAACTATTTCCCCAGCACGGTCAGCGCGATCATTGGTCAGGATCTGCCGTGGACGTTGCTGTTGCTCTCGGTCAGCGTCGTGATCAGCTTCACGCTGGGCTCGCTGATTGGGGTGCTGATCGCCTGGAAGCGCGGCTCGGCGCTCGACACCGCGTTGTCGTCGCTGATGACCTTCTGCTACTCCTTGCTGTTTCCCTGGCTGGCGCTCGTCGCGGTCTATTTTCTGGGCTTCACGTTCAACTGGTTCCCCTTCGCCGATGGCTACGATCTCGCGCTCACCCCGGGATGGAGCCTGGATTTCATTGCGAGCGCCATCTACCATGCCATCCTGCCGGCGCTCACCATCGTGGTCTCCACCATCGCGGGATGGATGCTGACCATGCGCAATTCCATGATTACCACGCTCTCCGAGGACTACATTTTGATGGCGCGCGCCAAGGGGCTCACCGCACGGCGGGTGATGTTCGCCTATGCCGCGCGCAACGCCATCCTCCCGAGTGTGACGGGCTTCGCGATCGCGATCGGCGCCGTGGTCGGTGGCCAGTTGCTCGTCGAGATCGTCTTTTCCTATCCCGGTATCGGCTATGCGCTGTTCCAGGCCATCCAGAGCCAGGACTACGCGCTGGCCGATGGCATCCTGCTGCTGGTGATCGTCGCCACCATCGTGATGAATTTGCTGGTGGACCTGCTCTATACCGTGCTCGATCCGCGCGTGCGCCAGCAAAGGAGCGCCTAGCGTGAGCCAATCGCCGCTTGTCCCGGTGTCGCCCGTGCCACCTACGCCCGACCACGCTGGCAGTGCGCTCGTCGCGCATGATCCGCGCCCGGCGGCGCGCCCGCGGTCGCCGCTGGTGGCGCTGGCGCGTGGCGCATGGCGCATGGCGACACTCAACGGCAAGGTGATGACCGGCAGCGCCATCGTCACCGTGTTCGTGCTCGTGGCGATCTTTGGGCCGCTGCTCATCCATCAGAATCCGCTGCTCTACACCCGCACGCTCGTCCAGCCGCCCTCGGCGGCGCACTGGCTGGGG
>DASYGC010000050.1:0-11996 GCA_036000225.1 Ktedonobacterales bacterium
CCCGCAATGGAATTGGATTGGGTTGGCGCCAGGTATCGGTTATACCTACCGATTCCTCCTCCACCGCCCCATCGTGGCGCACTCCCCCAGCACCATACGCCACGCTCCAGATTCCGTACGCGCGAGCCGAATGTCAGACCCGCTGGAGATCAATGAAATGCCCTGGCGCGAGGCCGTCGGCTGCCCCCGCTGGCAGTTCCACGCAATAGAGCGCGCCTGGCACGATGGGACCGACCGTCCACGGGCGCAGACGATGCGCCACGCGCACCACCCGCCCATCACGCGTGGCAAAGACGGCATCAATGGGGAAAAACATGAACAACATGTGGATGCTGGTGCACGGTACGAGCACCAGCCCCGTTCCCAGGGGAAGGTCGCGCCTGCCCTGCAAACCAATGAAACGGCTCCATAGCGTGTCGGCCACCGCCGCGCGCTCCGCGAGGACCTGCCCCGAGGTGCGATTGACGACGCGTACAGAACGCATGATGGCAAATTCCTCGCCAGTCTACTGCTGGAGCACGAGAGTGGTCCGCGCTACAAAATCACCGCGCCGCGGACAAAATACTGGGTCATCACGAGCAGCGCCAGGCCAGAGAAGCCCAGGATCAGGACATTGAGCCAGGGCCGGCGGCCCTCGCGTGCCAGCAGCACGAAGCACGGGAAGGCCGCCAGCATGTAACGCGCATCAGATTGCAAGGTCCATCCCAGCGTGGGATAGCAGACGGCCAGCAGCCACACCGCGGCACAGAACAGGGTATCGCCAGGGCGCATGCGGCGAATGCCAAGCACGATCAGCCCCGCGAAAAGGACAACGGCCCCGAGATCCACGAGGGACTTCAACAGGATGATCGTGTCGGGCGCATGCGGCAGCGCGCGCAACGCCCACCAGAGGGTGAGCCAGGGCGGCTCGAACGTATGCTGCCAATAGTGCTCGGCATGCACGAAGGCCAACGGATCGCCGACCGTGATCGCCAGCCATCCCATAAAGAGCAGAATACCCGTCGGGATCAAGAGCACCCACAACGCGTCGACTCTCAGGGCCCGCGGCCGCCAGTGGATCCGCGCCAGATACTCATAGGCAAATGGGAGCACCAGGAAGCATCCCATCTGCCGCGTGAGTGCCGCCAGCATGCCCAGCACGGCCGCCTGCCACCAGCCGCCGCGACGCAACGCCACAAAGCACCAGATTGCCAGGGCGAGGAAAAGTGACTCGGCGTAGCCGGCGAACAGGAAGAACGCGGTCGGAAACAGCGAGAGATAGAGCATGGCGCGCCGAGCCACGGCGGCATCGTGCTCGTGCGAGACCAGCGCGGCCAGCCCCAGTAAGGCAGCGAAGTAGCTCAGGTTGGCCACCACGATGCCGGCAAGATAGATGTTGCCGCCGGCCAGAGGGAGCACGATGCGCGTGGCCAGCGGCTGTAGCGGAAAGAAAGCCGTGCGCCAGAGGACAGTGGGCTGGTAGCCATCGCGAGCGAGCCGGGCATAATAGGTCGCATCAAAACGGGCCCAGGCGTCCACGAAGGATGTGGCACGCGGCCCAATCGGGCGCAGAAAGCGCGTCGCCAGGAGGGTGATCGCGACGAAGGCCAGGCGAGTGGCGGTAAACAGGAGCAACGCAAAGCGCGCGAGATCCCAGGATACTCCGAGCCGCTCAAGCATCCTCCTGGGCAGCTCGGGCCACACGCGGCGTCGGATGTCCGCGTCCTGCTGCTTAATGGCGACTGATCCGGAGTTTTGATTCAACAACCATATCCTCTCTCGGAGCCTGTGCGCAACCAGATATTTGGCACCGTCTTGTGGAACTGGTATCCGTAGGCGATGCATACTCAGTTCGGATGAAGGCGTACGCATTACGAGACCCGAAGCGCACACCCGTGCGCCACTACGAAACGCCACTGATCACCCGAACTTGGTATCACCGCATTGGGAGCGAGACCGCTGCCAGAGCGCGCGGCGTCAGCGAACGGTGTCGTTGAGGCGCAGTACCCCAATGCCCCGCTTATGCCACCCAGAATCCCAGCATGAAGGTCAGCGTCAAGAGCGCCAGCAGCGGCAGGAACACGATCAGCAGCACACGCTCAACATTGCGCCGCTCGCCCCAGATGCCTAGAACGATGAACACCGGGAAGATTTCGAGAATGAAGCGCATGTTGCTATACAACGCGTACCAGTTGTGTCCGGGCGTGCAGATCAACAGAATCAACACCGCCCAGGCATAGCAAACGTACGGTAGAGGGAGCCGGCGCGTGGTGGCGACGACAAGCGCAATCAGCCCCAGAGTGAAGGCGCTATCCAGGAGGATATGCACCTGGATAAAGTTCGGTGCGAGGCCCTCGGTGAGCAGAGCATGGCCGGCCCGCGCGAAACCAATCCCTGGCAATGCCAGGTTCTTGCCCGATCCAGGTGCCCCATCGGAACCTGACGATTGGAGAATGATCGTCAAGCTGCCGTACAGTCGGGCTAGATACAGCGCGAATCCGGCGAGTGCCGCCACCGGCAGGGCAACGCCGGTGACCATGGCGGCGAGCTCGCGCAGTCGTGGGAGCTGGCCACTGGCGCGCATGCGCGAGAGCGCTTCAACGGCAATCGGGATCAGCAGGAGGATACCCACGGGGCGCGCCAGTGCGCCCAGGCCCGCGAGGAGTCCGGCCGCTATCCAGTTGCCCCGCCGCAGCGCCAGAAACGCGCCAACACACAACAGGACATACAGCGATTCCGCATAAGCCACGTTGAAGAAGAATGCGGTGGGAAACAGCGCCAAATAGAGAATGGTGCGGCGCGCGACAGCGCGTCCCCACTCACGCTCGACCAGTCCCCGCAGCAACCCGATGGCCCCCAGCGCCGAGAGGTTCGAAATCACGATGCCAGCGGCGCCGGGGTTGCCACCGGTGAGCGGAGCAACCAGATGCTCGAGCCAGGGCAGTAACGGAAAATAGCGCGTCAGCCAGAAGGCGTAGTAGCCGTGCTTGGCGATGAACAGATAGTTGGCGGCGTCCCAGTTGAGCCAGGACTGGAACATGCTTTGCCAGGTGAGTGCGGGAGTTGTTCCTGACGGCTCCAGGATGAGAATGCGGCCGAAATAGGTGATCGCCGCGACGAGAGCAAATTGAATGGCCCAGATGATGGCAGCATCGCGCCACACCTCGCGGCTGAGCAGCGATGGCCCGTTGCGCTTGTTGGCAGCCAGGCCGTCGGCCTTCGCGGTGTCGAGCACGCGTCCGACATATGACGCTATTGACATGCGACAGAATCCTCTGGCGTCAGCTTGTCCCGTGCTGGCACGGGGTGATTTAGTGGCGGATGCCCAGACGTACGAAAAGCAGCGGGCGGAAGATACGCCACCAGTCACGGAAAGGGCGCATTTTGGAGTACCCAATCTTGCGTTCGGCGGGATACTCTTTGGTGACGGGCACCTCGGTGGCCACGCCCCGCCGCAGACACTGGAAGTAGAGGTAGGGCTCCAACTCGTAGCGATTCAACCAGTCCTGGTCCAGGGGCAGGTCGAGCGCGGTCTGGGTCAAGAAGGCGCGAAAGCCATTGGTGCCATCGGTCACCCGACGAAACGCCAGCATGGTGAACAGCACCGAATACGACCAGGTCATCACTGTCCGGCTGAGTGGATGGCGCACGCGCTTGCCGCCCTTGAGATAGCGTGATCCCTGCACAAACTGGGCCTTTGCCTCGTCGATGGGCTTGAGCAGGCGAGGAATCTCGGCGGGAACATCCTGATCGTCGCTGGCGGCAATGACCACGACATCGAAGCCGTGATCGCGGGCATAGTAGATGCCCGTGCGGATGGCGGCGCCCACCCCCATGTTCTGGGAATGGCGAATGACCGTAGCGCCGAGTGCGGCGGCCTCGTCGCCGGTGCCATCGGTCGAGCAATCGTCGACGACGAGCACCTCATCCACGGTATCCGCGGGGAGTTTCTGGATGGTGCGGCCGATCTTGCCGGCTTCGTTGTACGCCGGAAGCACCAGGAGGATACGCTGAATGCGCTGCCAGTGGCGTTGACCACCGGTGGAGGCGCCGGCCATGTCCGTCATAGGGCGCTGCGTTGCCTCCATTGTCCCGGCTGGATTGCTCATATCGCCGTGCGTGATCTCGTCACCCACGTTGCCTCCTCACTTCCTGGCTGCTCCCCGCGCGGCATAGTGCGCACGCGAAGGTTGGCCCCGCCCCACTTGCCGTTGGTGCACAACCCGTGCCGAGCACGCCGAGCGCGCGCTGGCGCACGCCTCCATAGATTAACACCGGTTAACGCGCGCTGGCAATCGTCGGATCCGCCGGAGCGCTGGCTCCGCGCAAGGCTGCGCGCAGCGCCTCCGCCACCGCGTCAATTTGTGTGTCCGTCATCTCGCCGAACATGGGTAGTGAGAGGCACTCGGCAGCGATTGCCTCGCTCACGGGGAAGCGCAGCGCCGCGAACTCAGGGCAGGCCTTCTGGTGGTGGATCGGCACGGGATAGTGCAGCCCAGTGTCGATACCCGCGGCGGCGAGTTGGCGTTGCAGCCCGTCGCGGTCGGTGGCCCGCACGACATACAGATGCCAGACCGGCTCGTTGTGCGGCGCGGCCACCGGCAGGATGATTGGCAGGCCCGCCAGCCGCTCTGCGTAGCGCGCGGCCACGCGCCGCCGGCCCGCATTCCACTCGTCGAGGTGGGGCAGTTTCACGCGTAAGACCGCCGCCTGGAGGCTATCCAGCCGGCGGTTATAGGCCAGCAGATCATGATGGTACTTGACCTTCTGACCGTAGTTGCGCAGCATGCGCATGCGCGCCGCCAGATCGGGATCATCGGTGGTCACCGCACCCGCATCGCCGACCGCGCCGAGATTCTTGCCTGGGTAGAAGCTGAACGCCGCGGCGTGACCAAGGCTGCCGGCCCGCCGGCCCTTGTAGCGCGCGCCATGCGACTGGCAGGCATCTTCGAGCACGAACAGGTGGTGGCGGTGCGCCACTTCCAGCAGCGGGTCCATGTCCACGGTCTGGCCATACAGGTGGACCGGCACGATGGCTTTGGTGCGCGGGGTGATGGCCGCCTCGACCGAGGCGGGATCCATCAGGTAGGTATGGGGATCGACCTCGACCAGCACCGGCGTGGCGCCGGTGAAGGAGATCGCCGAGACCGTGGCGATGAAGGTGTGGGCGACGGTGATCACCTCATCACCCGGCCCCATGCCAGCGGCGCGCAATGCCAGTTCCAGCGCGCTGATGCCGGTATCCATGCCCACGCACTCGGCCACACCACAGTAGGCCGCGAACTCGTTCTCAAACGTGCTCACCTCTTCGCCCAGGATGAAATGGCCGGTATCGAGCACGTGGGCGATGGCGGCGTCAAGTTCCGGGCGAATTGCCGCCATCTGCGCCTTCAAATCCAGGAATGGGACGGGCACACCATGGTCCTTTCGCGGTGGTCAGACTATCTACTCACTAACACTCAACGCAATACCCTACCACACGTAACGACTACGGGACGCGCGGGGGGGACTGGCGCGGGCCGCTCCCCCGGCGCGGTGGCCCCTGGCCATCATCAACACGGGCGCGTCCGAAGCCGCGCGCGAGCACATCGCGTAGCTGGCCGTCCACCTCGTCGTACGGGGTGAGGCCATAGGGGCAGGTTAGCTCAGTTACCGGGCGCAGCACACGCGCGGGATTGCCTACCGCGACCACTCCCGGCGGGATATCGCGGGTGACGACGCTGCCCGCGCCGATGAGCGCGCCCTCGCCGATCACGACACCCGAGCCGACCACCACGCCAACGCCGATACGCGCGCCCCGCTTGATAGTCGGGCCGCGCATGCACTTGGTGCAGACGGGGTGGGGGTCGTTCGCGAACTTGGCGCCTGGCGCGATGAAGACCTCGTCTTCGATGGTGGTGAACTGGGAGATGTAGATGCCGGTGTGGATCGCCACGTGATTGCCGATCGTCACGCCATAGTCCACCACGGAATGGCTCCAGATCGATACGTGATCGCCAATCTGGCATTCCTCGCGCACGATGACATAGTGCCCAGTCTCGAAATCGTCGCCAATCTGGGTGCCGGCGTAGAGGATGGTGCCACTACGCAGATGCGCGCGCGCGCCCAGCGCGCCGGCGTGCTCCACGCCAGGCCGGCCGCTGCGCTCGCCGATCACGACCAGCGCATCGGCGTGCGTGTCGGCGCCCAGGGTGACGATAGGGTCGTGCATAACCGTTGGATGGATCACAGCGTTTCCCGTTCACTCGATCATGTGTTCATCGTCTAGCTGGTGATGGTTGCCGCGGTTGGCGGGCGCTCACGCCAGCGGCGCTCACGCCAGCGGCTCGTGTGGCAGCGACGCGGGCAGCTCAGGGGTGACTCTGGCGCCGTCGGCCTGGAGCGAGCGCTGGATCGCGTCCATGATCGCGACGACGCGGACGCCATCCCAGCCATCGCTCAAGGGCCGACGGCCCTCGATCACCGCCAGCGCGAAGTGGCGCACCTGTTCACGCAACGGCTCATCGCCTTTGACCGGCGGGATGCGCACTTCACCGGTGCGCACGACATGCTGGAACTCCCCAAACGAGGCGTAGCTGGGCTCCTGTAACACCCCTTTGTCGTAGATGCGCAACCCTTCCACCGTCTGCACGTCGTCGAGCACCGCCATCTTCTGGCGGCCAACCACCGTGACTTCGCGCACCTTGCGCGGGTCCAGCCAGCTCACGCGCAAATGCGCGGCGATACCGGCCGGCAGTTCTAGCGTGATGAACGCGACATCTTCGCGATGCGCCTTCAAGTAGGAGAACCCGCGTGCCGAGACATGGGTGGGCATCGTCTGGAGCAGATGCAACACGATCGAGACATCGTGGGGGGCGAGATCCCAGGCCGCGTTCACGTCGGCGCGAATCGGTCCCAGATTGGTCCGAACCAGACACAGGTAGCAGATCGCGCCAAAGTCTGGCGCCTGGATGGCCGCTTTGAGGGCATTGACGCCCGCATTGTAGCGGAAGATGTGGCCGACCATCAGGCGGCGGTCGCAGGCATCGGCCAGCAGAGCCAGCTCGGCGGCCTCGCTCACTTGAACGGTCAGCGGCTTCTCGCATAACACGTGCTTCCCCGCGCGCAGCGCCGCCGCGACCACCGGAAAGTGGGACCGTGCCTCGGTGGCAACGACTACCGCATCCAGCGCGCTATCGGAAAGCAGCTCATCCGCCGTGGCAACCACGCGCACTCCAGGATAGCGCGCCGCCACCCGCACGCGTGCCGGTTCCCGCAGGTCGCAGGCGGCAACCAACTCCGTGTCATCCAACTCCGTCAATACGCGCAGGTAGTTCTGCCCCCACTGGCCACAGCCTACCACCCCCACACGTATTCTCATGTTGTTCCTCAGATCGTTGCTTGAACGTGAATGCGGCACCACTCCAGTGTACCAATTACATGCAAGTGCCCGCATTCCGCACACCAGGCGCACACGAGCGCGAAAATGATCCATCAGACGTGCTGCCCAAGATGGGCGACAGGGGCCTTGAATACTGGGGCGGGGCGTGGTATACTTGGGCACGAAGGCGGGAAGGCCGCCTCCTGTGTGTGAAACGGGGATAACACACACGCCTGCTCACGCGCGTCGGTGGCCTGCAAGGGTATACATCAGTCTCGGATGTGGGACGAGTTCCCTCAGTTCTAACCACAGCGTGCTCCCCAGCGTTGGGAATGTCCTGGACAAGCGTGTCGGGGACAACAGTGGTCAGCTCCAGGAGACGCGAGCTGGCCGGAAAGAAGGAATCAAGCTTTGGCCACCGATCAGACACTGCGGTGTCGCGAGTGCGGTCGTGATTTTGTATTCACGGCCGGCGAGCAAGAGTTCTATCTAAGTCGCGGGTTGATGAATACCCCGTCTCGCTGCCCCGAGTGCCGTGCCGCGCGCAAGTCGTCCATGGGCGGCGGCGGCGGCGGCGGCGGAGGGGGATACGGCGGCGACCGTCCCGCTCGTCAGATGTACACCGCCACGTGCTCATCCTGCGGTCGTGAGGCGCGCGTTCCATTTCAGCCGCGCGGCGACAAGCCGGTCTATTGCAGCGACTGCTTCCAGCAGCAAGCTGGTGGCGGCGGCGGCAGCCGGGGCGGCAATTACGGGTCGCGCTGGTAGTCGCGGCAGCATTTCAGTGACGAACGCCCGGATCATCGCGATGATCCGGGCGTTCGATTATGTGTACCGGCCAGTGATGGGGTGACGTGGCGTCCAACTTCCACGCTGGTATGCTTAGCGCGGGCTATGCGCCACGCGCCGCCCACGCGGCCAGCACCAGCGCGAACAGCGCCAGCAACAGGGGGAAACCAAACCACCATGAGAGTGGTGGCCGGTTATCCGCTGGCGCGGGCTGTGCACCGCGGCGAGCCTCCCAGAATCCCAGCGCCAGGGCGATGACTAACAAAACCACTGGCCATACCGCGATGCGTATGCCCGCCGAGGCGTTCACCAGCAACGGCAACATGAAGGCGGCGATAAAGAAGGCCGCCACCGCCACCAACTGAAGGGCCTCGGCGATACGGAAGGCGACCAGATCGAAGCCACTCACATCGGTCAGCTCGCCGGCCACCGCATCGAGCGAGCCATCTTCATCGCGCAGCGCCGTCGCGCGCGCCAGCACCGGCAGGCAGCAAGCGAACGCTGCGGCGGCCAGCAGCCGGGTGAGCAGCGCAAAGAGCGGCAGGGCGGTGGTGGTGCCCGCATCGGCGGTGGTGATCTGCAGTGTGCTGATCTGCTGCGCCAGCGCCATCAGCGCCAGCACCATCGGCAGCACCGCACCCGCCAGCAACCGAGCTCCACGATCCGCGGCCAGGCGGGTGTAGGGCGACGGTATGGCCCAGCCAACGAGCAGTCGCATGAGGGGCATGCCCAGCAGCAACGCGCCTTCCGCCGCCAGATCACCGGTGAGTCCGAGCGCCGCCACCAGCGGATTGCCGGGCACCGGCAGGAGTACCAGCACCGCCAGCGGCGCGGCGATGGCCAGCACCGGCGCGATCAGCAACAGCGGCGAGCGCTCGCCCACGGGGCTCAGGGTGTCGCGACCAAAAGCGGAGCGCAACTGCGCGACACCATCGAGCAGCCCAGGCGGCCGCAGGCTGCCGAACGTGGCCCGCGCGGTATCACGGGTCCACGTAAGCACCCAGGCGGCTACCAAACCCGCGGCGATGCCGGGATAAATCAGTATCGCGACAATCACCGCCACCACAGCATTCATCGCATGCCCTCCTGGCTATCCTCAGCACCTAGCTCGGCGCCAGCAGGTGTTCCAGCATCAGCCGCATTCCGCGCGGCGCCGGTCACTGTGCTCACATCGCTCACGTCGCTCACGTCGCTCACGTCAGTTTCGTCAGTCTTGTCGGCTTCGCCGGTCTCATCGGTCTCGTCGGCTTCGTCGGTCTCGTCGGCGCCAGCCTTGCTGGTTGCGCCGCTGGCGCCCGCCAGCAGGAGGGCCGCCTCGGCAATCGCGTCAAGGATCGCTTCGGGAGCGGGTGGGCAGCCCGCGATCTCGACGTTGACATCGAGCACCTCAGACGCGTCGTCAACGATGTGCGCGCCCCCGCGAAAGACGCAGCCGTCGATCGCGCAGTTGCCGACCGCGACGAGTGCGCGAGGTTCGGGCACCGCGCTCAGCACGCGACGCAGAGGCTCGCGTGCGGCCTCGGCCAGCGGGCCGGTGAGCAGCACGACGTCGGCGTGGCGTGGACTGCGCGCGAAGCGAATACCATGAGCGGCCAGCGCGCGGGCATAGCGCGAGGATTGGAGCGCGAAAATCTGTTGCACACAGGCCCCACAGCCGCTATCCAGTGGCAGCACCCAGACAGAAGTCCGTCGGGCTGGCCTACCGCTCGCCATCAGCCACCTCCTCCGCATGTGCCGGGACCGGCACACTGACCGGCTCGGCTGCTACTGGTTCGTCATGTGCCAGGGCCGCTTCGTCGTCACTTTCCTCGTCGTCAGCGCCAGCGAGCAGCCAATCACCACCAGGAAGCGCCCAGGGCGAGTCGAATGCGGGTCGCAGGTCGGCCCAGGCCTGGGCCGGCTCGGTCAGTGGTGACGCGAGGCTTTCGTCTTCGGATGCTGGAGTCAGGTCCTGCGCAGTCCCGGCGTCGTGTCCGCCGGTGAAGGCCGGCGAAGGCGCGCGGGTCGCGCTGGGACGCATGATGTAGAGCACCACCGCCACCAGAGCCAATGTGATCCAGGCGACGCCAACGGCCCACTGGCTCGCGTTGGTTCCATATCCCAGTGGATTGGTGAATACCAACCCGCCGAGGGTATCCAGTCCCAGGACGGGCACCGTGGCCACGCCGCTGAAGCCGCCCAGGAGCAGCGCCGGAGCGATCCCCACCAGCAGCGCCAGCGCCGCGAGCACGGCGGCGGGAATATCGCGGGCGCCGATCACCCAGGCGCGGGTCGTCACGGTCGTCGCATCGGCAATGGGATTCACCAGGGCGGGGGCTATTGCCCGCAGCAACGCCAGCGCCAGCAGCGCATCGCCAACCCAGCAGAGTCCCAGGAGTGGAATGCCCAGTCCCTGAATCCGCAAGATGCCGACGCTCATCAGCTGCCGCGGTATGAATCCGGGAAGCAGCGGCGCCCCGATCAAAGTAGCCGCACCAATGCACCAGGCCACCAATGCCAGCGGTCGCGCGGGTTCGCCCACCGCGCGCGGCCCGTCGGCGCTGGGCTCCAGGTCGCTGGTGATGACGCCACCAGCCGCCAGGGCGGCCAGCATCGCTCCCAATCCCAGGGTGCTCGTGGCCAGCAGCACCACCACGGCGTATAGCGAGATGGGCACGCCACTGCCAATGCCCACCAGCCCCCAGCCGATCTGAGCGGTGGCAAGCAGGGCCACGAGCGGACGGGCATCGCGCCGGGAGAGTGCCAGCAGCCCCGCGGCGACCACCGTTGCCGTACCCAACACCACGAAGGCGATGCCGCTATTGATCGGCGCGGGAGTCGTCGGCTGCGCCGGCGTGGCGCCAAAGAGCGGCCACTGTGTCGCGCCGATGACCGCGACCGAGTAGGTGCGCGCCCCCACATAGAGCACGGCGGGCGCGACAATCAGCACCAGCGCGCCCAGGCCGGCGGGGGTGGCAAACGCGGCGCGCCGGCGCACCCAGACCATAAAGGGATAGGCGCCGCTGGCCAGCGCCAGCGCCAGCGCCAGCAAGATGATCTCCAGGGGATTGAAGGCGGTGCGTCCGGTGAGATCCAGCAGACGGCTGGCATTTACGGCGCGGGCGGGGAAGAGCATGACAATGAGCCAGAACAGGGGGCCGGCAATCGTCAGGAAGACGCCGGGTCGGTCAATCGTCGTGCTGTCGCTAGCGGTCTCGCCGATACCCCAGGCGACGATGGCCAGCAGGATCCAGGCGATGCCCAGGAACGCGATGCCGTCGGCGAGCACCGCCGACAGCGTGAGCGTCTCCAGGGCCAGCACGAGCGCGACCGAGCGCACCAGCGCCGGAGCCGCGGGTTTTCGCCCGCTGAACGGGACTACGCGTGTGCCACCGGTCACGCTCGGCAGTGGCGCAGCGTCACGCTCGGCCACATCAAGCATTGTGTGCGGATCGGATGGCGCGCCATCCTCAGCGACATCGTGGCCATTGGTCGCCACGGGAGTCGGGGGGAGCGCGATCCGCGAGTCATCAGCGGGCGCCAGGTCGGTCGTGGTGATGCCATCGTTCGCGGTCGCACCGGCCTCGCCACGCTCCTGAAACGCCAGCCAGATGAGCAAGGGCACGATCAGATAGGCCACGCCTATCGCGACATAAAGTGCGAAGGTATCAATACGATAGGTCGGAATGATCCAAGCGCCAAAGCCACTGCCCAGGCCGAATGGCCGGATGGTGATGGGGAGGCCAAAGCCCACATCGCGCGCGAGAAATGGCAATCCCACGACGGGAAAGAGCGCCGCGATAATGGCCACGCCGAGCACGATACGGGTGGTCACCAACTGAACCTTGGCGGCGAGATAGATGAGCGCACCCAGGACAATCGGCGCCAG
>DASYGC010000051.1:0-2623 GCA_036000225.1 Ktedonobacterales bacterium
GATGGACGAGTTGCTGACGCCGGACGAGCGCGCCATACGCGACAAGGTGCGCGCGTTCTGTGACCGGGAGGTGATCCCGATCATCAACGAGTACTGGGAGAAGGCGGAGTTTCCCTTCGAGCTGATTCCCAAATTGGCCCAGCTCAACATCGCCGGCGGCGATATTCAGGGCTATGGCTGCCCCGGCATGAGCGCGGTGGCGTCGGGGCTGATCGCGCTGGAACTGGCGCGCGGCGATGCCAGCGTCTGCACCTTCTTCGGCGTCCATTCGGGCCTGGCGATGTCGTCGCTGGCGATGTGCGGCTCCGAGGAGCAGAAGCAGCGCTGGCTGCCGGCGATGGCGCGTATGGAGCGGATTGGCGCGTTCGCGCTTACGGAGCCGGACCACGGCTCCGATTCGGTGTCGCTGGAGACCCGCGCGCGGCGCGACGGCAACCATTGGGTGCTGGACGGCGCCAAACGTTGGATCGGCAACGCCTCGTTCGCCGATGTGGTGATCGTCTGGGCGCGCGACGAAGCGGGCGATGTTGGCGGCTTCCTCGTCGAAAAGGGGACGCCCGGCTTCGCGACAACCGTGATGACGGGCAAGGTGGCCAAACGCGCCGTGTGGCAGACCGATATCGCGCTCAACGGCGTGCGCATTCCGGCGGAGAACCGGCTGGCGCTGGCACGCACGTTTAAGGATACCAACCGCGTGCTGACCGCCACGCGCTCCGGCGTGGCCTGGGAGGCCATCGGGCACGCCATCGCCGCCTACGAAATCGCGGTCAACTACACCAAGGCGCGCAAGCAGTTCGGCAAGCCGCTGGCGAGCTTCCAGATCATCCAGCAGAAGCTGGCGACCATGCTGGCGAATGTCACGACAATGCAACTCAGCTGCTTGCGCCTCAGTCAACTGCAGGCCGAGGGCAAGATGACGGCGGCGATGGCCTCACTGGCGAAGATGAACAACGCGCGGCACGCCCGCGAGGTGGTGGCCGATGCCCGCGAGATGTTGGGCGGCAACGGTATCTTGCTCGAGTACCACATCGCGCGCCACCACGCCGACATCGAGGCGGTCTTCACCTACGAGGGCACCGATACCATGCAGTCGCTCATCGTGGGACGCGAGATCACGGGGATGCAGGCGTTCGCGCCGCACTAGGTCGAGCCGCCTACTCGGTGTCGTCATCCCCCTCCATATCCTCGGTGTCCTCGTCGTCGAACTCGTCCTCCAGATCGGGGTATTGCGCGGGCGACGCTCCGTACTGCTCGGTGAGGCGCGGATAGGTCACGCCGGCCTGGACGCTTTCCTTCTCGATCTCCTCCAGCTTGATCTCGTGGCGCCACTCGTCGCCGAAGTCGAAGAGGTAGACGAAGCGCTGGCCGCGACGCAGTGGCAGATGCTCCAGGCGAAAGCCAGCCGCGCTGCGATCGCCGCTGCCTGGGCGCTGGTAGGCGGTCGCTTCATCCCAGTAGTCGCCGCTGAGGTAAAAGGCGTACTCGTGGTCGTCATCCCACTCGAAGGCATCCTGAATCGCCAGGTGCAGGTGATGCAGCGTCTGATCGCCGCGTAGCTCGAAACGACGCCAGATTTCTTCGTCGTCCACGTCAAGGGTCACCAGAAAGTGGTAGACGGTGCGGGCGCCCGCCTCAGTGGCGGGCTGCGCGGGTTCTTCGAGCGCCTCCTCGCCGCCGAATTCCACCGCCTCATCCCAATCGGGCGGGGGGAAGATGACCTCGATGGCACGCTTGTCGGCGCCGCTGCCGATCTGCGCGATCAGACTGAGCGGGTCAGGCGGCAAGAAGGGTCCCGCCAGCGCGCTCTTGTAGCGCGTGAAAAACTGGTTGGTCGCTTCCAGTGCCAGCGTCATGGCCGCCACCTCGTTGTCGCTGGGATGGCGCGGTAGCTGCCCGACCTCGGTGCGGACGAACATCGGTAGGCTGTCGCGAGCCGGAGGCTTGACGTCGCGTTGCTTGAGCCACTCCACATAGCTCGCGCCTGCCTCTTCTTCGGAGGCAAACAGCACGGCCAGGCTATTCTGGGCGATCTCGGCGAGGTCGGTCGCATCCTGATCCGCACCCCGATCCGGCGCTTCGAGCGCCGAGCCCACTATTCGATGCAGCGCCTCCTGGGGGATCTGGTCGGTGGGCACGCCGCTCTGCTTGAGCAGGTCGACCATGGCCGCGACATCCTCATCGCCGGCTGGTTCCAGATCGCCGCCGCCGCGCATGGCCGCGACGACATCGGCCAGGGTGTAGTAGAAGGCAACACCCCCCACCAGGCCCGCGGCGCCCAGAATTGAAGCATAGAGCGTTTCAACACCGGGTTCCGGAGCGCTGGCGCCGAGGTGAATTTGTAGAGGAGGCGTATCGGGCATGTACTCCCAGGGCGCGCGCCGGTAGTAGCCGGTGACCGCCTTGCAGAGCGCGCGCAAGCGGGTGAGATCGACCTCCCAGGCAAACTCCTCACCATCCGGCATGGTCGCGTCCAGGAACTCCGAGAGCGCGGTGATAGCGCTCTCGAAGGTCGCTGTCCGCGTGGCCTGTTCGACCTTGATGCCCAATGGCTCACAGAGCGCGCGCACGGCGCTGGCCAGGGCGCGATCGGCCACCACGATGCGGGCGGGCAGCCCCGCGCGCG
>DASYGC010000052.1:0-2155 GCA_036000225.1 Ktedonobacterales bacterium
TTCGAGATAAAGATGTGCAGCACTTCAGTACTGCCGATGCCATCGAGAATCTCTACCCCGAAACGCTCTTTCCAGCGATTGAACAGCTCCGGAGGCAGTGACTCACCGGCGGAGACACACAGTCGCAGCGACGAGGTGTCAAAGCGGCTGGCGGCATCGGGCAGTGCCAGCATGCCCGCGTAGAGGGTTGGCACGCCGAAGAAGACGGTGGGATGCTGCGTGTGGATGACCTCGAATGCCGCTTCTGGAGTCACGCGCCCGGGAAAGTGGATCGCACTGGCGCCGACCGAAAGTGGGAAATAGAGGCCATTGCCCAGCCCATAAGCAAAGAACAGCTTGGCAGCCGAAAACGTGATATCGTCAGCGTTCAGGTTGAGCAGCGGCCTGGCGTAGAGTTCAGCGCAGACCTGCATATCGTGTTGCAGATGCACACAGCCCTTGGGAAAGCCGGTGCTGCCAGAGCTGTAGAGCCAGAACGCGGCATCGTCGCGTGTAGTGGGGGCGGGAGCGAGGTCGGCGCTGGCGCCTTTGAGCAGACCCTCGAAGGCGATGGTGCTCTGCGCGAGGCGCGCATCGCCCAACGCGGCGCCATCCACTAACACCACATGGCGTAAAAACGGCAATTCACGCCGCAGCGGCGCCAGTTCTGGCCAGAGGGCGGCCTCGACAATCAGAACGCGCGCGCGGCTGTCGTTGAGCATGTAGAGATAGTCTTGCGGTCGCAATTGCGTATTGAGGGGTACCGGTACGGCGCCAATCTTGATAGCGCCGAAAAACATCGCGGCAAAAGCGGGAGAATCGAAGAGCAAGACGGCGACCCGCTGCTCCATTTCGACCCCCAGGGCGAGCAGACCATTGCCGGCGCGGTTTGTTTGTTCCGCGAACTGGGCATAGGTCGTGGTGCTGGCCCCGATGCGCAGCGCGACGCGCGCGCCCCAACCGGCGGCAAGCGGGCCGTCTACGAACGCGCCGGCGGCATTGTACCGGTCGGGCAGCGCCAGCGCGGGATTGGTGGGCGCGTCAGCCTGCGAGGCTGGAGCCAGAGGGGTAAGAGCGGGCGGGAGCGGTGAACTCATGACGCACCTCCGCGAACGGCACCAGACAACAGCATGCACTTTGTAGCGGATTCTCACGGGGTCTGCCAGGCCAGGCAACGCCGTGATCCTAACGGGGAGTATAGTCGCGCCAACGAGCCAGGGTCAAACCGCAACCGACGAGTATGGTACACTCCCAGTGCTGGGTTGCCTGGCGCATGCTACGGCTCGCATGTCAGCTCAGCAGCGTAACCGCCGCGAGAATGAACGCGCCATGCACAATGTTGGCATGAATCTTGTAGGTCAGCAGTGTGTTTGAAGCCCGGGGCCGTCGGACTCCGGCCGGAACGGTTCGTGAATTGACAGGAGGTTCTCATGGCAGCTGAACGGAAGGGCCGGGGGCGCGGGTTCGCCTCAATGGACAGGGCCAAGCAACGCGAGATCGCGAGCAAAGGTGGCCGAGCGGCGCATGTGCAAGGCACGGCGCACGAGTGGACGAGCGATGAAGCGCGCGCGGCTGGCCGCAAAGGCGGAGCCGCCAGCCGGCAGCGAGCACCAGGCCGGCAATGACCGCTTGACCCAGGCGACGAACATGGCGGCCAGCGGAACTACCGCTGTAACCGATCCTTCACCACGAGGCGCGCACTCGCGGTATGAGTGCGCGCCTTGGTTGTGCTCGGGTCGCGGTCTCAGACCGCGGCGCCAGGTGGGGGTCCGATCACCGCTTCGATGGCCGGGGCCAGCGCCGGATGACAGGCCGCAACCGCTCGCAAGAGGCCGAAACAGCCAGCGAGCATCATATCTCCGTGCGGCACCGCTTCGTAGGGCGCGAGCAGTGACCCGCGCAGCAGATCACGACGGGGGCCCGTGACCGCCAGTAGCGGCATGGTCGAGCGTCGTGGACCGTCGGGTCGTGTCTCCAATCGCGCGTCACGCAGCAGTGCTCCGTGTCCACTATCGGCGAACACCGCGTCATCCGAGATGCTCCCGTCTACCAGCTGGCCCAGGTAGCGCTCGAGTTTGGGGCGAGTCAGTTCACCCGTGTGGTGTTCGAAGAGCCCCTCGATGCGCCCGTGGAGCAGGTGGAACGCGAGCGTATGGAAGTTGCCTACGTTGGCAAT
>DASYGC010000053.1:0-2026 GCA_036000225.1 Ktedonobacterales bacterium
CCTGAGGTGGGCAAACGGCGACAGCGAAAGGCCCTCGCGCGCGGCCTCATCGCTCCGTATGACGGGCGGCAGTTGCTGGTCGTCGCCCACCAGGATGAACCGGCGCGCCAGTCGCAGTACCCCTACCGAGGCAGCCAGACTAAGCTGCGCCGCTTCGTCGAGGATCACGACGTCCCGACGTACGATTGCCGAGGTGATGCGGGCGTCGGCGAAGGCGCTTACGGTGCCGGCGAGCACCGGCGCCTCACCCAGAAGACGGGCCACGTCTTCCGGCGACTGGCCTGGCGCGCCGAATTCGAGCGCCGCGGCGGAGGCATCCGCGGTGATGGCGTGGCGCGCCAGCGCCGGATCCATGGCACGCGGCAGCCCTAAACGCGCGAACTGGTCGAAGCCCTGGGCAAGAAGGGCGTACAACAGCGTATCGACCGCCTGGTTTGTCCAGGCCGAGACGATTACGCGCTCGCCGCGCGCCACCAGGGCCTGGACCATGCGCGCGATCAGATGCGTTTTCCCAGTGCCGGGCGGCCCCTGGACCAGCAGGTAGTCGCGGGCGCGGAGCGCGAGATCCAGCGCCTCGGCTTGGCGTGGGTTGAGATCGCACGAGTATTCCGTGGACGCGGCGCGGTTGGGTGGGCCAAGCTCCGGCGCGCGCGCGGCGTAGAGCAGCGTGCGTGTTTCGCTCCGCGCCTGGAGCCAGGCGTGCAAGGCGCGCAGCGTGCGATCCTGGGCCTCGCCGCTGTTGTAGCGGTCGATCAGGGTTGGTCGCGCTACCGGCTCCATGGCGACCACTTCTACCGTATCGGCGGTGGCTTCCAGTAGCGTGGCCACGGTTACCTCGCCGCGGACGGGATCGCCATCGCTGAGCAAGACGGTCTCGCCCTGCCGCAGCTCGGAGCGATTGTGGCAGCGGAAGCGATAGCGCGCGCGCCCATCATGGTGTACGCCGCGCTCGATCTCTTCGATGGCGCGAATGGCGGTGCCCGCCGCCTCGCGCTCGGCCATGGGCGATCGCCAGAGGGCGGCCAGCTCGTGGCTGGTGGCGCGTGCTTCGAGACGCAGCAGCCGGTACTGCGTGGCGTAGAAGGCGGCATCCCGAGTTCCGCCCGAGCCGGCCGCGAGATCCGAGAGGTCGCGGCCTCGGCAATGATCGAGCCCCAGCAGCGCGCTGAGGCGCACGCAATCGGCTCGATTGCTGCTCATCTTGCAGCGATTTAGCGACGAGGAGGGCGGCGCGTGGCCGAGCAGCAGTGCCAGTATCGCCCGGTTCCGGTTCAAGACCACGTGCTCGATATGTTCCGGTCCACAGGCAACTGGCCGATAGGCGAACTCGGCGCTGCCCGTATAAATCACGCGCGCCTGGAAATCGGGCGCGAGGCGCTGCTGGCTGGCCAGGATGGCGTAGTAGCCGCGTACCTGGAACTCTGGGTCGGGCCACTGCTCGTTGTATTTCGCGGTTTTCAACTCCACCACGCCCGCGACCAGGGGCGGGCCGCCGGGGACGGGCCTGCGCATGGCGAGATCGACGCGACCACGCAGCCCGAGTTCCGGGCACAGCAGAGCGCTTTCATAGCACGGTGTGGTGGAGGCGTCGCCGAAGTACGCGTCTCCATGTTTCGCGCGCCACGCGGTGAGTCGCTCCAGGTGCGGCGTTACGGCGTCGCGCAGATCCTGGATCGTGGCGCCGAGCAGGGCAAGGCCGAATGTTGACCTAGCGATGCTGTCCTGGACGGTGTTGGCAGGGAGCACGCCGTCGCGGCACAGGGCCTCGAAGCAGGCGTGCACGACGTTGCCGCGAAGCTGCATAAGTGTCGTCGTGCGTATCGCCAGCCGGTTTGCCAGCCATTGCCGAAGGCAATATTCGGTGCCCGCGAGCGCGGTGACGTCGACGAGCCAATCGGGCTCCAGCACCACCACGCTCTCCCGATCGGTGAGGTAACACGGTAAGTGCCGCCGCGCGTCCGCATTCCCGTCCGCGCGTCCGTGCCGGAGGTGGTAGGCGCGGATGGTAAGTCCCTCAGGCGCCTCC